>DATCLV010000589.1:0-2871 GCA_036563745.1 Acidimicrobiales bacterium
CGGATCTCCGAGTCGGGGGCGTCGCTCGGCGTGCCATCCCGGCGTCGTAAGCCACCAGCGCTTTCGGCGTCCGGCATGGTGCGGCGAGCGGCGTCATCCGGCCGGAGAGACGCGTGCCATGATTCGTCGGACACGCCCTAGTCGGCGACGTCCTTGTAGGCGACGACGTGGGTGGGAGCGAGGCGGACGACGAGCTCGCCGGGGACGCCGTTGCGCTCGCCGTACTCGTCGGCCCGGTCCGCGCCCATGTAGCGGCCGCCGATGCGGCCGGCCCAGCGCCGGACCTCGGCGAGGTCGTCGGACCACGTGGCGACCCCGCTCACCGTCACGAACGAGAACGGCGGCCGGTCGTCCTGGACGCACAGCGACACCTGGCCGTCGCGGCGGATGTTCCGGCCCTTCACCGTGTCGGCGCCGGTGTTCCACACCAGCGCCACCTCGTCGCCCGGCCCGTCGTCGAGGTCGTACCAGATCGGTGCCACGTGCGGCCGGCCGTCGGCCCGGGTGGTCGCGAGCAGGGCCGGCCGGACGGGGTCGCGCAGGAACGCCACCCACTCGTCGCGGGACATCGCGTCGTAGCTCACGCCGGCGGAGGGTACCGGCCCGCGGGCGGTGCGACCGCGCCGTCAGGTCGTCGTGCCGGGCGTCCAGGCGTCGCGGAGCAGCTCCTTCGCCGAGCGCTCCTTCAGCGCCGCCTTCGCCCGCGCCTTCGCGTAGCCGTAGCCGGCCGACGGCTGGACGCCGAGCGGCATCCATCCGAACTGCCGGGCCACCTCGTCGCCGTAGAGCAGCGCGGCCCGGCTGGACAGGTCGGTCTCCTCGCCGAACACGTCGAGCGCCGCGGCGACCGAGCGGTCGGCCGGGTCGTCGACCGGCGAGGCGCCCGCGTCGGCGCCGGCGTCGCCCTCGGCGACCGCCGCCGCCAGCCCCTCCTGCCCGGCGGCGTGCGCCACCGAGCGGGGCGGCCGGTGCAGCAGCGCCCACCCGACCCGCACGGTCTGGGCGGTGGTGACGGCGCGGAGGGAGTCCTCACCGACGTCCTCGCCGGTCCAGAGCACGATCTCCTTCCATCGCCGCCCGCCCAGGCGGTGCTCGATCTCGGTCGCCAGCCGGTCGGTCCACGCCCCCGGTGTGGCGACCGTGATCGAGAGGTCCACGTCGTCCTCGATGCCGAGCTCCTCGGCGTACTGGTTGGCCGTGTCCTCGGCCTGCTCCTCGGCGTCGATGGCGAGCAGCGCCTCGACGGTGCCGAGGGCGTCCTTGCTGGTCATCGGGTTGTAGCCGGAGACCGGCGTGCCGTCCTTGGCGAGCTCGACGTACCGCTTGAACCGCGGCGACTCGGGCCCGCCGTCGGTGGGGAGGCGGTAGATCTCCGCCATCGCCGCCAGGGTGGGAACGATGCGCACGGTCATCGGACTAGCTGCTTCTCACCTGCTGACACTCCCCCTTGTGGTGTGACCGCCACGCTAGAGCCCCGGGGCGGGGAATGCCCGGGGTTCCTCGGGGTTCAGCGCCCGAAGGTACCGTGGCGGCTACGCAGCGAGAGCTTCGGCGACGTGGTCGATGCAGCGCGTGAGCGCCTCGACGTCGGCCGGGTCGATCGCGGGGTACAGCGCGATGCGCAGCTGGTTGCGGCCCAGCTTCCGGTAGCTCTCGGTGTCGACCACGCCGTGCTCGCGCAGGACCGCGGACACCGTCGACGCCGGCACCTTCTCGTCGAGGTCGATCGTCGCCACCGTGTGGCTGCGCCGGGCGGGGTCGGTGACGAACGGCTGGGCGTACTCGCTCTGCTCGGCCCAGCCGTAGACGATCTCGGCCGACCGCTCGCAGCGGCCCGCGGCCCACGGGAGGCCGCCGTTCTCGTTGATCCACTGCACCTGGTGCTGGGCGAAGAACACGGTGGCCAGCGCCGGGGTGTTGTAGGTCTGGTCCTTGCGGCTGTTGTCGAGCGCGACCTTGAGGTCGAGGAACGCCGGGCACCAGCGGTTGGCGCTCAGCCGCTCGATCCGCTCGATCGCCGCCGGCGACAGGGCGGCGATCCACAGCCCGCCCTCGGAGGCGAGGGCCTTCTGGGGGGCGAAGTAGTAGGCGTCGGTCTGGGCGGGGTCGAAGCGGAGGCCGCCGGCGCCCGAGGTGGCGTCGACCAGCACCAGCGACCCGGGGTCGGCGCCCTCGGGCCGCGTGATGTCGGCCATGACGCCGGTGGAGGTCTCGTTGTGGATCACGCAGTAGGCGTCGACGCCCGCCGACGCGGTGGGGTCGACGGCGCTGCCGGGCTCGGCGGTGAGCACCTCGGGGCTGTCGAGGTGCGGGGCGGCGTCGACGACCTTGGCGAACTTCGCCGAGAACTCGCCGAAGCTCACGTGCTGGCTCTGCCGGTCGATCAGCCCGAACGACGCCGCGTCCCAGAACGCGGTGGTGCCCCCGTTGCCCAGCACGACCTCGTAGCCGTCGGGCAGCGACAGCAGCTCGGCCAGCCCGTTGCGGAGGGCCGCCACCATGAACCGCACCCCGGCCTGGCGATGGGACGTGCCGAGGTAGCTCGTGCCGGTCTTGGCGAGGTCCTCGACCGCCTCGGGTCGCACCTTGGAGGGGCCGCTCCCGAAGCGGCCGTCGGCGGGCAGCAGGCTCGCCGGGATCGTTATGGCTGGGGTGGGGGTGGTCATCGCGTGCCACTATCGCGGCTGGTCGAGACAAGGAGCCAGCCCGTTGTCAACCAGCAGGATCAGCACGCGCGTCGCCGCCATCGCCGAGTCGGCCACGCTCGCCGTCGACGCGAAGGCGAAGGCCCTGCGCGCGCAGGGTGAGCCCGTGATCGGCTTCGGGGCGGGGGAGCCCGACTTCCCGACCCCCGCCCACATCGTCGAGGCC
>DATCLV010000090.1:0-1725 GCA_036563745.1 Acidimicrobiales bacterium
CTCGTGGGCTGCGACCGGGCCGACGAGCGCATCGTGCTCACCGCCAGCGCCCACCTCGACCCGTCGTGCACCTACACCGCCGGCGTCGACATCACCGCGTCGGGCGTGACGCTCGACTGCCAGGGCGCGACCATCCGGTCGCCGGAGGGCGCGGGCGGCCGGGGCATCCTGATCGCCACCCCGATCGACACGCCGCTGTCGGGCGTGACCGTGCGGAACTGCCACGTCGAGGGCTTCCTCAACAGCCTCCGCGTCACCCGCGACGGCTTCCGCACCCTCCCCGAGGGCGAGGAGTACGAGAACGGGACGTCCGACATCCTCATCGAGCGCTCGACGTTCGAGGGCTCCCGGGGCGTGGGCCTCTTCGTCGACGGGTACGTCGAGGGTGTCACGATCCGCGACAACCAGGTGCGCGGCACCGGCAGCAGCGGCATCTACCTGGAGACCGGCTCGCGCCGCAGCCGGGTCGAGAACAACGTCATCGTCGACAACGGCTACCGGGAGAACGGGCCGCGGTGGCAGCCCTTCTCGTTCGCCGGGATCGACCTGTACTTCTGGGGCGTCGGCCGGGAGGGCATCTCGGTCGACGGCTCCTACGAGAACGCCATCGTGGGCAACGCCTTCACCGGGAACTCGGCCGGCGGCATCTTCCTGTACAAGAACTGCGGCGAGTACCCGGACCGGCCCGCCTACTTCGAGCGCCGCTACCCCTCCGAGCACAACCTCATCGAGGGCAACGTGTTCGTGGGCGGCACCCACGGCATCTGGGTGGGCTCGCGGATGGGGGAGAACACGCTGCCGATGGACTGCACCGACCCCGCCTACATCGACGAGCCGCTGCGCCGCGTGGTGCTCGACCGGGCCAACGACAACACGATCCGGGGCAACCGGTTCCACGACGTCGTCTACGGCATCCGGGTGGAGGACGACGGCAACGTCGTCGAGGGCAACACGTTCACCGGCAGCAGCCCCGACCGCCACGCGGTGATCGTCGGCACGCCGCTGCGCACCACCGTGCTGGGGCGGCCGGTCACGGGGACGCAGCTGGTCGACAACGTGGCCGACATCGTCGGCAACGACCACCCGTACCGGTGGGTGACGGGCCACGAGGGGACGGTCGAGTCGGGCAACGTGGCGAACGGCGCCCCGGCGTCGCTGTGCGAGGGCGTCGAGCCGCCGCGGTCGCCGTTCATCTTCACGATCGCGGTGGCGCCGGCGGGGCCGAACGGCGAGCCGCCCGCCGAGCCGCCCACGGAGACGTTTCCGGTCCTCGGCGCCCTGCCGCCCTGCCCCTCGGGCTGACGGTCAGCCGGCGGGGGGCGGCGGCGCCGGTGGCGGGGGAGGCGGTGGTGCGGCCGGGCCCGGCGGCAGCGTCTCCTCCTCGACCGTCGGCGCGTCGGGCGACACGACGGCGTCGGGGATCTCCGGGAACAGCGTGGTCGGCGGCGGGTCGACGATCCGGGCGCCGGTGGGGGCGGGCGGCCCGAACGTGACCGGCGCCGGCTCGTCGTCCGGGTCCTCGGGGCGCGGGGCGGCGGCCGCGGCCCGGTTGGGTTCGGGCTCGAGGTCGGGCACCTCGGGGAACAGGGACGCGGGCTCGTCGTCCGGCGCCGGCTCCCGCGTGGGTGCGGCCTCCGGCCCGGTGTCGGCCAGGCTCGGGAGCAGCGCCGTCGGCGGCGGCTCCTCGGCGATCGCGGTCCCGGCGGGCTCGCCGACCGGCTCGGC
>DATCLV010000601.1:0-7953 GCA_036563745.1 Acidimicrobiales bacterium
GAGCAACGCCTAACCTGCGGGAATGAGCGTCATCACCGCGGATCTCACGGTCGGCGACCCCGGGTCGCTCGGCATCGACCCCGCCAAGCTCGACGAGCTGCGGGCCCGGGTGCGCCGGGAGGTCGACGAGGGGCTGCTCCCCGCCTGCCAGTGGGCGCTGGCCCGCCACGGCAAGCTCGCCGCCTTCGAGGCCGTGGGCGACGCGACGCTCGACACGCGGTTCCTCATCTTCTCGGCCACCAAGGCGTTCGTGGCCGCCGCCGTGTGGCAGCTGATCGCCGAGGGCTCGATCGAGGTCGAGCGGCCCGTCGTCGACTACATCCCCGAGTTCGGGACCAACGGCAAGGACGCCATCACCGTCGAGCAGGTGATGCTCCACACCGCGGGCTTCCCGTACGCCCCGATGGGCCCGCAGTCCTGGGGCACCAGCGAGGGCCGGCGCGCCACGTTCGCCCGCTGGCGGCTCGACTGGGAGCCCGGCACCGCGTTCGAGTACCACGCCACGTCGGCCCACTGGGTCCTGGCCGAGCTGATCACCACGGTGACCGGCGCCGACCACCGCGACGAGGTGCACCGCCGCGTCACCGGCGCCCTCGGCCTGCCCCGCATCCTGGGCCTCCCCCGCGACCAGCAGGACGGCATCGCCGACCTCGTCACGGTCGGCGAGCCCGCCCCGCGCGAGGAGCTGGCGGCGCTGGGGCTCCCGACCCCCGACGAGCAGCCCGAGGGCGCGGTCACCGACCAGCTCCTGCTGTCGCTCAACCTCCCCGAGGCCCGCGAGGCCGGCATCCCCGGCGGCGGGGGCGTCACCACGGCCGCGGTCGTCGCGCTCTTCTACCAGGCGCTGCTCCACAACCCCGGCGAGCTGTGGGACCCCGAGGTGCTGGCCGACGCGACGAGCCGCGTCCGCAACACGCTCCCCGACCGGCTCACCGGCGTGCCCGCCAACCGGGCGCTCGGCGTGGTCGTCGCCGGCGACGACGGCCGCGCCAACCTGCGGGGCTTCGGGCACACCCAGTCACCGCGCACCTTCGGGCACAACGGCGCCGGCGGGCAGCTGGCCTGGGCCGACCCGGAGACCGGCCTGTCGTTCTGCTACCTCACCAACGGCTACGACCTCCACGAGCTGCGCCAGCCGCGGCGGGGCATCGGGATCACGAGTCGCGCCGCCGTCTGCGCCAACGCCACGGACACCGTGCGCTAACTTCCGGCCGACGTACCGGACGACCTCGAGGAGCCGACATGGCGGGCAAGGGCGAGATCTACAAGCGCAACGACGGCAAGTGGGCCTTCCGGGTCAAGGCCTCCAACGGCGAGGTCGTCGCCACCGACGGCGGCCAGGGCTACAACGCCAAGGGTGACGCCGAGTCGACCCTGAAGAAGCTCCTCGCCGGCAACTACGACGGGCCGATCACCGTCGTCGACTGAAGCCCGGTCCCGAACCTGCCCCGAACGGGGAGCTGTGCTCCCTCGCGCCGCGGGCAGGTTCGTTCGCGTCCGGGCGCAGGTCAGGCCCGCAGCTGGGCGTCCAGCTCGGGGTCGATCAGGTCGGCCCACCCGTCGTGCTCGCGGACGTAGCGGTCGACGAAGGGGCACAGGGCGACCAGCCGCTTGCCCTGGGCGCGCACGTCGGCCAGGGCGCCTTCCACGAGGACGGTGCCCAGCCCCTTCCCACCGAACTCCTTGAACACCTCGGTGTGGGTGAACACCCGGGTGGC
This sequence comes from Acidimicrobiales bacterium, assembly GCA_036563745.1. Taxonomy (GTDB): domain Bacteria; phylum Actinomycetota; class Acidimicrobiia; order Acidimicrobiales; family VFJN01; genus DASXTK01. The sequence goes on from DATCLV010000601.1 coordinate 1,719, forward strand.
CCCGCCGTCGCCCATGTCGCGGTACTGGGAGAAGCCGGCGAGCTCGCCATCGGCGGTGAGCTCGTAGCGGGCCTCGTCCGGATTGTCGGTGACCTCGGTCTTCACGCCGCGAACCTACCCGCGTTGGCTTCCGTTCCCCCGGCGGTGTGACGCTGGCCGGATGGGCACGACGACGGTCCGCCGCCTCGACCCCCACCGCGACCGCGCCGCCGTCGCCCGCCTCTGGGCGGCCGCCCTCGACCCCTCGTGGCCCGTGCTACCCGACGCCCTCGACCTGCTGGGCGCCGGCTACGTCGTCCAGGTCGACCGGTCGGTCGTCGGGGTCGTGGCCCACGACCCCCGGGGCTCGATCCTGCTCCTCGCCGTCGACCCCGCCCACCAGCGCAGGGGCCACGGGACCCGGCTCCTCGACCACGCGCTCGCCGACCTGCGGGCCGCCGGGGCCCGGTCGGCGCGGCTCGGCGCCGGCGGCGACCGCTACATCTGGCCCGGGCTCCCGACCTCGTGCGGCGACGCGGTGGGCGAGTTCTTCGCCCGGCGCGGCTGGGTGGAGGACGACGTGGCCGTCGACCTCGTCCAGGACCTTCAGGCCGACGGCGTGGCCGACCGCATGGCGGCGTACGCCCCACCCGCCGGCATCGAGGTCGGGCTGGCCGGGCCCCGGCTGATGGCCGACGTCGTCGCCTTCGAGGACACCCACTTCCCCCAGTGGTCGCGGTACTTCCGGGAGCCCCACGACGGCGTGCTGATCGCCCGGGACGGGACGGGCGCCATCGTCGGGTCGCTGCTGCTCGACGGCCCCGGCCGGTCGGCCACGCCGTACTGGCCGATCCTCGGCGACGACCCGGGGGCGATCGCCTGCGTGGGCGTGCGGCCCGACCACGAGGGCCGCGGCGTCGGCACGGCCATGGTCGCCGCCGCCACGACCCTGCTCGCCGAGCGGGGCGTGCGGAACTGCGTCATCGACTGGGTCGTGCGGGTGGCGTTCTACGGCCGGCTCGGCTACCGGCCGCACCGCACCTACTCGATGCGCACCCGAGGGCTCTGACCCCTCCCGTCGGGGTGGCGATCGTCCGGAGATCCCACTCCGGGTGCCCGCGTCTCGCGCGCAGCGTGACTAGCGTGGCGGCTCGTTTCGGTGAGCGCAGGCGGGCAGCCAGGAGTCAGCGGTGTCGTCGGAGAGTGCCCGTCAGCGTCCTCGGGACATGACCGCGACCGTCATGGCGATCGGTCTGGTGCTGCTGGGAGCGGTGGTGGCGTTCCAGGTCACCACCTCCGGCGGACCGTCCGACGACCGTGCCGGCGCCGGGGACCCCACCGAGGAGGCCCGCCCGGCGGCGCCGGCGGCCGGGCCGGCCGAGGTCGGTGAGGCCGGTGAGGCCGGCGCGACCGACGTCGTCGGCGCCGCCGCCCCGCTGTCGGCCGCCCCGCCCGAGGCCGGCGAGGGCGCCGCCCGCATCCGGGCCGAGAACGCCCGGCCCGGCAACCCCGAGTGGCGCATCGACGACGGCGACGCTCGGCCCCGGGGCATCGAGGGCTTCACCGATCGGGTCAGCGGCCAGGCGGGCGAGCCGGTCCGCCTGTTCGTCCGCACCCCCGCCCCCGGCTACCAGGTGACGGCCTACCGCCTCGGCCACTACGGCGGCGCCGGCGCCCGGCAGGTGTGGCAGTCGCCGCCGATCGCGAGCGTGCCGCAGCCCGACTGCACGGTCGAGCCCGCCACCCGGATGGTCGACTGCAGCAACTGGGCGCCGTCGCTCACCGTCGACGTCGGCGACGACTGGGTCACCGGCCAGTACCTGTTCAAGTTGGTGCCGTCGACCGGGTCGGCCAGCTTCGTCCCCTACGTGGTGCGCGACGACCGCAGCCGCAGCGACGTGCTCGTCGTCAGCGACGTCACCACCCTCCAGGCCTACAACGGCTGGGGCGGCCACAGCCTCTACGGCGGCGAGGGCGGCCGGTCGACGGTGGTCAGCTTCGACCGCCCGCTGGACACCGGCTGGGCGATGTCGGGCATCCTCGGCGACAGCTACAACGTGGGCGTGCTGGTCGAGTCGATGGGGCTCGACGTGAGCTACACGACCAACGTCGACCAGCACGAGCGGCCCGAGCTGCTCCGCGACCACCGGGTGATCGTCTCCGGCGCCCACGACGAGTACTACACGCTGGAGATGCGCAACGGGCTGGAAGCCGCCCGCGAGGCCGGCACCAACATCGTGTTCCTCGGCGCCAACGCCGTGTACCGGCGCATCCGGCTGGAGCCGTCGCCGCTCGGGCCGTCCCGGCGGCAGGTCAACTTCCGGGACGCCACCGCCGACCCGCTCTACGGCGTCGACCCCGAGCGGGTCACCGCCAGCTGGCGCGACGCCCCCGCCGCCCGGCCCGAGAGCTCGCTCACCGGCACCTACTACGAGTGCAACGAGCCCGGGCTGCGGGCCGACATGGTGATCGTCGACGCCTCGGCCTGGATGTTCGCCGGCACCAACGTCGTCGCCGGCCAGCGCTGGCCCGAGGTGGTGCGGGAGGAGTACGACCGGGTCACGCCCGCGGCGCCCACCCCGCCGGACATCCAGGTGCTGGCCCACTCGCCGCTGGTGTGCCGCGGCCAGGCGAGCTTCTCCGACATGGCGTACTACACCGCGCCCAGCGGGGCCGGGGTGTTCGACACGGGGACGCTCGGCTTCGAGCCCCGGCTCGGCCCGCTGTGCGCGCCCGCCGAGCTGACCCCGGAGCGCTGGGAGTGCCAGCTCCGCCAGATGACCGCCAACGTCATCGCCGACTTCGCCACCGGCCCCGCCGGCCACCGGCACCCCTCGGTCCCCAACCTCGCGGCGCTCGGCATCGGGGCGGGAAGGGCGCACGGGTAGCGTCGGCACCGCCCCGCCCACCGACCAGGGAGCAACGACGTGCCCTTCGAGACCCTGGCGCGCGACGCCCCCGCCGGCCTCGTGACCGACCGCTTCACGCTCCGGCCGATCGTGGCCGACGACGCCCCGAGCGACTACGAGGCCGTGATGGAGAGCCGGTCGTACCTGCGCGACTGGGAGGGCTCGGGCTGGCCCGCCGACGACTTCACGCTGGAGGCCAACCGGGAGGACCTGGTCGAGCTGCAGCGCCGCCACGAGGCCGGCTACGCCTTCACCTACACGGTCCTCGACCCGGCAGGCACGACCGTCGGCTGCGTGTACGTCATGCCGCCCGACGCCCGCATGTTCCTGAAGGCCCGCATCAGCCCGCTCGGCGACGACCGGTGGGAGGACCACGGGGCCGGGGTGTTCTTCTGGGTCCGTCGATCGGTGCTCGCCACCGGGGCCCACGGCGCGCTGCTCGACGCCCTGCGGGCGTGGCTCGCCGAGGAGTGGCCACTCGACGATCCCCTGTTCGTCACCAACGAGCGGTACGCGGCGCAGGTCGAGCTGCTGGAGGCCGCCGGCCTCCGCCGCCGCTTCGTCATCGACGTGCCCGACCGGGAGGGCCCGTACCTCGCCTACGGGTAGCCGCCGGCGGGAACGCCGGGCAGGGGCACCCGCCGTCGCCGTTCAGGTGCCGATGCCGGCGATGGCGCGGACGGCCGCCGTCCAGTCGTCGAGCAGAGCGACCACCGCGGCCTCGTCGTGCTCGCTGGTGTCGTAGCCCACCTGGGCCAGCAGGGCGCCGTCGGCGTCGTGCCGCAGGTACAGCTGCACCCCGGAGACCAGGGCGCTCGGCGTCCGGCCGCCGTCGAACACGGACCGCCCCAGCGCCTCGCCGAACCGGAACGTCGTCGCCACCTTGTCGCTCGGCTGGTAGTGGAACAGCCGGAGCCACGACGGCTCCAGGCCCAGCACGCCGGGCAGCAGGGCCGGCGCCCAGCCCGCCAGGTCCATCATCGTGACCTGGGCCCGCGAGTACGTGGCGGTCACGACGTCGCGGACCCGGCACACCAGGTCGAGGTCGGGCTCGCCGTCGACCACCGGGATCCGCAGCAGCGTCGGGTAGAGGAACGGCCCCGGCAGGTTGCGGATGGCCGGGTTGTCGCGCTGCTCGAACGCCGACATCACCGGCAGGTCGCGGGCGTCGGTGCGGTCGGCGAGCACCCGGGCGAAGGCGGCCAGGAACGTGGCGAACGCCGTGCAGTGCCGCGCCTGGCTCCACCGGCCGACCGCCTCGCACTCGTCGAGGTCGAGCAGCGGTCGCCGGACCCAGGCCAAGGTGCCGCTGGCGCCGGGCTTGAACGGCAGGGTGCGCCGGTAGCGGGGCGGTTCGAGGCCCTCCAACGCCCGGGCCCACGCCTGCCCGTCGCGCTCGGCCCGCTCGGCCAGCCGCCGCTGCTGCCAGACCGCGTAGGCGCCGTGCTGGAGCGGGATCGGCGGCGGCGGCGCGCCCCGTACTCGGGCGGAGTACACGAGCGCCAGGTCACGCATGGCGAGCGCGGCCGACGCCTGGTCGGCGATCACGTGGTGGAGCGTCAGGCCCAGCAGGTGCTCCCGGTCGTCGACCTGGACCACCGCCGCCCGCACGAGCGGGGGCTCGTCGGGCGGGATCGGCCAGTCGGGCCCGCCGGCGACGGGGCGCTCGTCGCCGGGCGCCAGCCGGGCGAGGCGTGGGCCGCCGGGCTCGCCGTAGCCCACGGGCGGCACGACCTCCTGCCAGATGTCGGTGCTCCCCTGCCCCGTCGCCCGGCCCGGGTCGGGCGACGCGTCGTCGCGGACGATCCGCGTGCGGAACAGCTCGTGGCGGGCGACCAGCTCGGCGAAGGCCCGGTCGAGGACGTCGAGGTCGAGCGGGCCCCGCACCCGGACGGTGATGCCCATGGTCTCGGTGGGCTGGGTCATCACCCCCGGCATCAGCTCGTCGAGCTGCGCCACCGACCGCTGGAAGACCGAGGCCGGCCAACGCACGACACCATCCCCCATGGTGGGCTTGAACACGATCCGCCGCCTCCCCGCTTCCCCTGACCGGCTGCGTGCAGGCCACCACGCTGCCACACGACGACCCCCCGTCGTCGCCACCACCCGCATCGTCCTGGTCCGGCCCCCGGTCCGGGCCGGTTCACCGCGGCCGCACCCGGACGCGCCACGGGCGCACGGCGGGGGAGCCGTGCGCCCGTGACCTGCGGGGATCGCCTGTCGCCGCGGACTAGTCGTCCAGGGCGGCCAGGCGGGCCATGCGGCGCCGCGAGGCCCAGACGCAGAGGCCGCCACCGGCGAGCAGGCCGGCCGCCACGGGAACCTCCAGGCCGATGTCGCCGCCGGTCTGCGGCAGCTCGGGCGGCCCGGGGGGCGGCGGGGTGGTGCTGCTGGTGGAGCCGCCCGGGGTGCTCGTGGTGCTCGAGGACGACGTCGTGCCGGGCGTCGTCGTGGTGGTCGGGCACGGGCAGGTGGTGGGCGGCGGGCAGCACGTCGTCGGGGGCGGGCAGCAGGTCGACGGCGGGGGCGGGCACGGGGCACCGCAGCTCGGGGCCGCCGCCGGGGCGATGCAGCCACCGACGCCCAGGCCGAGGACGCCGACGCCGTTGACGAGGCAGTTCACGTCGATCGGGGCGTCGATGTCGACGGCGGCCGAGTTGCCGGTGGCGACGCCGTCGCCCGAGGCCGACGACTGGGCGACCGACGGACCGGTGGCGGTGTCGCCGGGGCCGCAGATGGAGAACCCGACGCCCACCCCGGCCACGCCGAGGCCGTTGATCAGCCCACACAACGTCACGGGGGCGTCGACGTCGGCGGCCACCGAGTTGCCGGCGAGGACGCCGTCACCCTCGGCGCTCGAGTTCGCCTGACTCTCCTGGGCCTGCGTGGGCGTGACGCCCACGGCAAGCACGAGACCCGTTGCCACCGCCGCGGCGAGTCCCAGTCTTCGCACGAAGTTCTGCACGATGTCTCCTCACATCGGTTCCGACCAAGGTCAACCACCCAAGGCGGCGACACTAGTACGCAGCGTGGTAGCAGCGGTGCATATCGGGTACTGCGTGCCCGTGACCTGTGCCCGACCGACCACGGAGGGTCGAAACTGCGGTCGCCGCGGCGTGCGCCCGCCCCGGCGCGGCGACCGGTTCGGCACCGGGATCGACGGGAGCCGGGAAGCACGGGGGTTCGGCGGGGGTGGGCCGGCGGGCGCGGCGGGGCGCCGGTGAAGCGCCAGGCCCGCGCGGCGTGCCTGCTCGCAGCGCTGGTCGCAGGCCAGGCGCTCCACCCGGCCGCCGGCCGGGCGTCCACCCCGCCGCTGCTGGCGGCGCCGATCCCCCGCAGCGTGTGGC
>DATCLV010000092.1:0-3598 GCA_036563745.1 Acidimicrobiales bacterium
GGGCACGTTGTCGAGCCAGTGGTAGGCGAGGGTCGAGTAGTAGTTCATGCCCATGCCGGCGGCGACCTCGAACGCCTTCTTCCGGTCCTCCATGCACAGCATGTTGGTGACGCCCATGATGTTGTCGTTGACGTAGTCGCCGACGGGCGTGGCGTGACCGATGGCGTTCTTGTAGTTGGTGACCAGCGGCTCCATCTGCTGGGGCCGGCCGAGGGAGAAGCAGAAGGCGCCGAGGCCCATCTCGCCGGCCTCGGTGAACGTGCCGGGCGACCCGGCCGCCACCCACATGGCCGGGTGCAGGGGCCCGTGCGGCTTCGGGAAGATCTTGCGCTCGGGCATGCGGAAGTACTGGCCCTCGTAGCTGTAGGGGGCGTCCTTCCACATCTTCGGGATCTCCTGGATCGCCTCCCGCCACATCGCCTTGGTCTCGTTGATGTCGGCGATGTCGAAGCCGTGGACCTCGGTGCTCGACGACCCGCGTCCGGTCCCGAACTCGAACCGGTTGTTGGTCAGGTGGTCGAGGAGGGCGACGTTCTCGGCGACCCGCTGCGGCTTGTTCACCGGCGGGGTGATGTTGAAGATCGCCGACCCGAGGTGCACCCGCTCGGTCTGGGCGGCGCAGAAGGCGAGGAACGCCTCGGGCCCGGGCATGTGGCTGTACTCGTCGAGGAAGTGGTGCTGCGGGCACCACACGTACTTGAAGCCGTGCTGGTCGGCCGCCTTGGCGATCTCGACGTTGCGGAAGATCCGCAGGTGCTCGGCGTTGGGGTCACGGTCCCGCTCGAAGCGCGGCACGAACAGCTGGGCGAAGACGCCGAACTCCATGTGTCTGTGTCCTCCTAGGGCGTGGCTGTCCCGGTCACCTGCAGGACGCCGCGGTTGAGCTTCCCGTGGTGCAGGTCGTCGAGGGCCTGGTCGATGCGGTCGAGCGGGTAGATCTCGCTGACCATCTCGTCGAGCAGCAGCCGGCCGTCCTTGTAGAAGGCGACCAGCAGCGGGATGTCGTGGTGGGGCCGGGTCGACCCGTAGCGGCACCCGAGGATCGACTTGTCGTTGTAGAGGTCGTTGACGACGAAGGACGCCTCGGTGCCGAGCTTGGGCACGCCCAGGAGGGTGACGGTGCCACCCCAGTCGAGCAGGGCGACGGCCTGGCGGATGAGGTCGGGGTGGCCGACGCACTCGAACACGTGGTCCACGCCGTTGGGCAGGCCGAGGTCCTTGACGGCGGCCACGACGTCGGGGACGACCCGCGGGTCGACGAAGTCGGTGGCGCCGAAGCGGCGGGCCACGTCCTCCTTGGCGGGGTTGGCGTCGACGACGACGATCCGGCAGGCGGCGGCGATGCGGGCGGCCTGGATGGCCGACTGGCCGATGCCGCCGGCGCCGATGACCACCACGGTCTGGCCGGGCTGGACCTTGGCCCGGTTGAGCACGGCCCCGGCGCCGGTCACGACCGCGCAGCCGATGAGGCAGGCGGCGCTGAGCGGGACGTCGGGGTCGATGACGACGGCCTGGGTCTCGTGGACGACGACCTGCTCGGTGAACACGCCGGCGTTGGCGAAGCTGAAGGCCTTCTCGCCGCCCACGGTGAAGGGGCGGGAGAGGCGGCCGGCGGTGTCCCGGCAGTGGGTGGGCTGGCCGCGGTCGCAGGCGGCGCAGCGGCCGCAGTTGCCGAGCGTGGTGAGGACGACGTGGTCGCCGACCCGGACCTTGGTGACGGCGTCGCCCACCTGCTCGACGACGCCGGCGCCCTCGTGGCCGAGCACGACCGGGGTCGGGAACGGGATGGTGCCGTCGACGACGGAGACGTCGCTGTGGCAGAGGCCGGCGTTGGCGATGCGCACCCGCACCTCGTGGGGGCGGGGGTCGCGCACCTCGACGTCGTCCCGGACCTCGAGCCGCCCGGTCCACACGATGCCCTTCATCGCTCCGCTCCCCTCGCTCCCGTCCGCCTCGCCGTCGTGCGCGTCGCCATCCGGGCCGTCCTCATCCGGGCCACACGATCGCCTGGAGCTCGCTGTAGGCCTGGAGGCCGTAGCTGCCGCCGTCGCGGCCCACGCCGGAGAGCTTGAAGCCCCCGAACGGCGCCTCCGGGTTGCGCTGCGCGGTGTTGATGCCGACGTTGCCGGAGCGCAGATGGCGGGCCACCCGCATCCCGCGGACGGTGTCGGCGGTGAACACGTAGTCGTAGAGGCCGAAGTCGGTGCCGTTGGCGAGGGCGATGCCCTCGTCCTCGTCGTCGAAGGGCAGCACGACGACGACCGGTCCGAAGATCTCCTCCTGGACCACCTTCATGCCGGGCTTGCAGCCGGCGATCAACGTCGGCGCGACGTAGAACCCCGACCCCAGCGCGGGCCGCTCGCCCCCAGCTACGACCGACCCGCCCTCCTCGGCACCCACCCGGATGTAGCTCTCGATGCGATCTCGCTGTGCGGCGGAGATTACCGGGCCGACGACCGTGCGTGCATCGAGAGGGTCTCCGACCTGCAGTTTCGCGGCTGCGGCCGTGAGGCCCGCCACCAGCTGCTCGTAGATGCCCCGCTGCGCGAGCACCCGGGTGGGCGCCGTGCAGATCTGCCCGGAGTGGAACGCCCACACGCTGGAGATGGCCCCGATGGTGGCCTTGAGGTCGGCGTCGTCGAACACGACCGCCGCCCCCTTGCCGCCCAGCTCCAGCAGCAGGCGCTTCATGTCGTGACCGGCGACCTCGCCGATCCGCCGGCCGACGGCGGTGGAGCCGGTGAAGCTCACCATGTCGACCTCGGGCGCGGCGACCAGCGCCTCGCCGGCGGCGGCGCCGCTGCCGGTCACGATGTTGATCACGCCCGGCGGGAACCCGGCCTCCTCGACGGCGTCGGCGAAGCGGAGGACGGCCAGCGGGTCCTGCGGGGCGGGCTTGACGACGACGGTGTTGCCCATGGCGAGGGCGGGCCCGATCTTCCCGGCCATGTTGACCAGCGGGAAGTTGTAGGGCGTGATGCACGCGACCACGCCGACGGGCTGGCGGACGGCGACCGCGCCCATGAGCGCGCCCGACGACAGGGCCGTGGCGGGCATCTCGGCGGGCGGCAGCGCCGTGGTGGTCGGCTCGAGCGCGCCGCGGGCGTAGCGGCGGAGCCGTTCGATCACGTTGGGGACCTGCATCGTCTTGGCGACCCGGAGCGTCGCCCCGGTCTCGGCCTGGACGAGCGGGACCCAGTCGTCGCGGCGGTCGCGGACGGCGTCGGCGAGGCGGTCGAGCAGCGCGGCCCGCTCCTCCGGCGTGGTGCGCGACCAGGCGGGGAAGGCCTCGGCGGCGGCGCGGGCCGCGTCGCGCACCTGGTCGGGCGACGCCTCGGGCGCGGCGCCGATCACCTCCTCGGTGGCGGGGTTGACGATCTCGAAGGCACCGTCGGCGCCCTCGACCCGTTCGCCCCCGATGAACAGCCGTTCCCCCGTCACGCTCCCGAGACTAGAACACGTTCTATTTCTGAGCAACCCGGACGGGGCACGGCGGGTGGAGGGCGGAGCACGGTGCGCCCCGGCGGCACGGGCGGCGCTGGTGCAGCCCGCCTCGCCGCCGTAGAGTTAGAACGCGTTCTAGTTCTCGGTGCGTGAG
>DATCLV010000656.1:0-6598 GCA_036563745.1 Acidimicrobiales bacterium
GTGGTGTTCGTCGACGGCCGGGACCTCGTGTGGTGGGGCGCCCGCACCCGGGGCGCGGTGGGTCGGTGGCCGGGCCCGCCGGGGCGGGCAGGATGGGCCGGTGGAGACCGAGACGCCCCGCGTGGTCAGCCTGGTGCCGTCGGCGACCGAGACCCTGCTGGCGTGGGGCGTCGAGCCGGTCGCCTGTACCCGGTTCTGCGAGCAGCCGACCCTCCGGCACGTGGGCGGCACCAAGGACCCGGACGTCGCCGCCATCGTCGACCTCGCCCCCGACCTGGTGGTCGTCGACGAGGAGGAGAACCGGCGGGAGGACGCCGAGGCGCTGACCGCCGCCGGGCTCGCGGTCCACGTGCTGGCCGTGCGCGACCTGACCGGCCTCGACGAGCAGATGGCGGGGCTGGCCGAGGCCGTCGGGGCGGCCGACCGCTGGGCGCCGCTGGGCCCGGTCCCCGAACCGCCGCCGACCCGCCGGGCGTGGGTGCCGATCTGGAAGCGGCCGTGGATGGCGCTGGGCGAGCCGACCTACGGCTCGGCGGTGCTGCGGGCGCTGGGCGTCGCCAACGTGGCGGCCGACGACCCGGTCGCCTACCCCGAGGTGGGCCCCGACGAGGCCCGGCGGCGGGGCGCCGACCTGGTGGTCGCCCCCAGCGAGCCGTACCCGTTCGGGGAGCGGCACCGGCCGCTGCTCGAGCCGGTCGGACCGGTGGTGTTCGTCGACGGCCGGGACCTCGTGTGGTGGGGCGCCCGCACCCGGGGCGCGCTGGAGCGGCTGGCGGCGGTCCTCAGCCGGGGGTGACCCTGCCGGGGTCGCCGCCGGCCGCAGCGACCTCCGGGGCGACCACGGCGTTGCGCATCGTGCCGATGCCCTCGATCCAGCTCTCCACCACCTCGCCGGCCTGCAGGAACCGGGGCGGCTTCCGCCCGATGCCGACGCCCGCCGGGGTGCCGGTGAAGATGAGGTCGCCGGGCAGCAGCGGCACCACCGCCGACAGCTCGGCGACCAGCCGGGGCACGCCGAGGACGAGGCCGGACGTGCGGCCGTCCTGCACCACCTCACCGTCGATCGAGCAGCGGATGCCCAGGTCGTCGGGGTCGTCGAGCTCGTCGGGCGTGACCAGCCACGGGCCGGTCGGGGCGAACGACCGGTACGACTTGCCCAGCGAGAACTGGCCCCCGGCGGCGAACTGCACGTGCCGGTCGGACACGTCCTGGCCCACGGTGAGCCCGGCGACGTGGTCCCAGCCGTGGGCCTCGTCGACCCGGTCGGCGGTGCGGCCGATCACCACCACCAGCTCGACCTCCCAGTCGACCATCGGCCCGGACAGCACGATCGGGTCGAACGGGCCGGTCAGGCAGGCCGGGAACTTGGTGAACACCGCGGGGATCGCCGGGACCTCCATGCCCGACTCGGCGGCGTGGTCGGCGTAGTTGAGGCCGATGGCGAACACCTGGCGGGGCGTGGGGGAGGGGGCACCGAGCCGCGCCTCGTCGAGTGGGCGGGTGACGAGGGCGTCGGCACCGGCGGCCTCGACGTCGGCGGCCCAGGCCCGCAGCTCGTCCCAGCGCTCGTAGGCGGCGGCCGGGTCGGGGCCGAGGCGGCCGCCGGAGGCCTCGTGGACGTCGACGATGCCGCCGTCGACGACGAGGGCGAGGCGGCCGGCGTGGTTGGCGAGCTTCACGGTGGTGGTCCTCCTGCGGGGCGCCGGCAACCGTACCGGGAGCGGCCCGACCGAATACCCTCCCCGACGTGCCGTCGCCGCCCGACCCGTCCCCGTCCGAGCAGCCCCCGCGGCCGGTCCTGGGCCGCTGGTTGGAGGACCTCGAGCCCGGCACGGTGATCGACCACGCGCTCACCCGCACGATCACCGAGGCCGACAACACCCTGTTCTCGGTTCTCACCATGAACCCCCAGCCGCTCCACCTCGACGAGGCGTTCGCCGCCACCACCGAGTTCGGCACCCGGGTGGTGAACAGCCTGTTCACGCTGTCGCTGCTGGTGGGGCTGACCGTGCTGGAGACCACCCACGGCACCACCGTCGCCAACCTCGGGTTCGAGGAGATCGCCTTCCCCGCGCCGGTGCTGCCCGGCGACACGATCCGCGCCCGGACCGAGGTCCTCGACCGGCGCCCGTCGAGCTCCCGCCCCGGCCAGGGGATCGTCACCTTCGAGCACCGGGCCTACAACCAGCGGGGCGAGCTGGTCGCCCGCTGCCGGCGCGCCGCGCTGATGCGGGGCCGCCCCGACCCGGCATGACCGACCCCGCGGGCGCCCCGGGGGCCACGGCGGGCCCGGCCGGCTCGGCGGGCCGCTGGCGCAGCGCCCTGTTCGTGCCCGGCGACCGGCCCGAGCTGGCCCCCAAGGCCCTCCGCCGGTCCCCGGACCTGGTCGTGCTCGACCTGGAGGACGCCGTCCCGCCCGCCGGGAAGGCGGCGGCCCGCGACGCCGTCCGCGCGTCGGTGGCCGAGCTGGCCGGGCGGGTGCGCGTGGGCGTGCGGGTGAACCCGCCGGGCTCCGAGTGGTTCGCCGGCGACGCCGCCACGGTGGCCGGCCTCGACGGCCTCGACGTGGTGGTCGTCCCCAAGCTCGACACGCCCGAGCAGCGGCGGGTGGTGGCCGACGCCGTGGGCGGGCGGCCGCTGGTCGCCGGGCTGGAGACCGTGCGGGGCGCCCTCGATGCCCGGCTCGTCCTGGAACCGCCGGTGGTGGCCTGCTACTTCGGGGCCGAGGACTACGTCGCCGACCTGGGCGGCGTCCGGACCCCCGGGAACGCCGAGGTGGCGTACCCGCGGGCCCACGTGGCGGCGGCCGCCCGGCTGGCCGGGGTCCCGGCGCTCGACATGGTGACGATCGACCTCCGCGACCACGACCGCTTCGCCGCCGAGGCCCGCGAGGCCCGGGCCCTCGGGTACTCGGGGAAGCTCTGCATCCACCCGGACCAGGTGCCGCTGGCCCACGAGGCGTTCCGGCCCTCGGCCGAGGAGATCGCCTGGGCCACCGACCTGCTCGCCGCGTTCGACGCCGCCGGCGGGCGCACGATCGGCTTCGCCGGCCAGATGGTCGACGAGGTGGTCGCCGCCCGGGCCCGCAGCATCCTGGCCGCCGCCATCGACGACGACGACACGTAGGCCGGCCTGCCGTCGACCCCGCCGACGGTCAGATCGTTGTGCGGCCGGCGACGACCTGGCGGGCGACGTCGCGCAGCTTCACGTTGAGCCGCTGTGACGCTCGCCGCAGGACGTCGAACGCCTGGTCGGCGGGGATGCCCTCCCGCTCCATCAGCACGCCCTTGGCCTGGCCGATCACGTCGCGGCCCTCGAGGGCGGTGCGGAAGTCGTGCTCCATCTGCTTCGTCGCCTCCCGCTCCTGGGCGGTGGCGACCGCCACCGAGGCGTGGGCGGCGAGGATGCGGCCGAGGTCGAGCGTCTCGGGACCGAACGCGCCCGGCTCGTCGGTGTAGAGGTTGAGCGCACCCTGACGCTTCGACGACGCCGTGGGCAGGAAGAGGCCGCAGGACAGCACGGCCACGGCATCGACCGCCCCCCACTCGCGGCGCAGCGCCGGCCAGCGGTCGGCCTCGTCGTCGACCCCGTCGAACGCCCCGAGACGGGCGACCGGCTCGTCGACCGCGGCCAGGCAGGGGCCCTCGCCGAGGCGGTGCTGCAGCTCGTCGGCGGGCCCGGCGAGGGGACCGTGGGTGGCGGCGGTCCAGTGTCGGTCGCCCTCGGTGAAGGTGATGCTGGCGCTGCGGCAGCCGTCGACCACCGAGGTGGCGGCCTCGACGATGCGGGCCAGCACCTCGTCGAGCGTGGGTGACTGGTAGAGGTCCTGGGCCAGGTCGGCGAAGACCAGCGCCAGCTGTGACCCGTAGGGCGTGCGCCCGGCGGCCGCGGCTTCCCGCTGCCGGCGGGCCTCGTCCCGGGCCCGGCGGGCGGCGGCCCGGGTCGTGCGGGCCTGCTCGGCGACGGTGGCGACGGTGGCGGCGGCGGGGCGGCGACCGTTGTCGCCGGCCCGCCGGTCGTGGCCGTCCCGGCCGGCCCGGTCGCCGGTGTCGCCGGGGTCGGCGGTGTCGCCGGGGTCGGCGGTGTCGCCGGTCAGCCCGAGCTCGCGCTCCCGCCGCTCGATCGCCCGGCGGCGGTCGTCGAGCTGCTGCTCCCGGTCGTCGAGCTCCTGCTCCCGGAGGTCGGCCTCCCGTTCCCGGAGGTCGGCGGCGACGTCGCGGTCGTCCGCGACGAAGTCCCGCCTGTCGGCTTCCCAGTCGCGCTCTGCCATGGTCTCCCTCGTGGGGGGATTACCCGACGCGCGGCGCCGGCATCCGTGTCCGCCGGCTGGACGCTCAACCGTCCGGCCCAGTGTCGCGGTCCCCGCCCTCGTGCGCCAGCCGGGCGCCCCGGGCCCGGACGCCGGCGAGCGCGGCGGCGAGGACCGGTGGCAGGGGCGTCGGGCCGTCGGGGCCGACGCACACGTAGGCGGTGGTGGCGGTGACCAGCACCTGCTCGTCGGCGTCGCCGTCCCCCTCGCCGGGGGCCCGCAGCAGGTCGAACCGCACGCGCAGCGACCGGTCGCCCCGCTCCACCGGCGTCGCCCGGGCCACCACCTGCTCGTCGAGGCGGGCCGAGCCCAGGTACCGGGTGGTGGTCTCGGCGATCACCAGGTCGGCGCCCTCGGCCCGCACCCGGTCGTAGCCGCCGCAGGCGGCGTCGAGCCAGGCGAGGAAGGCGTCCTCGAAGTACTCGGCCGGCCGGCTGGCGTGCAGCATCGCCTGGGCGTCGCAGTGGCGGGGCGGCACCCGGCGCACCACCTCCCCGACCACGGGACCGTCGCGCATCCCCCGATGCTGGCAGCTCCCACCTCGGCGGCCGGAGCCTGGGGCCGGCACCGCGGCTGGGGCCGGGGTGTTAGGGGCGCTTATCATGCGGCGATGGGGAACGACGGGACCGTGCGGACGCGGGACGGGCGGCCGCTGCACGCCGTGGTGCAGGGGAGCGCCCGCAGCGGGCCGACCGTGGTGTTCGAGGCGGGGATGGGCGCCTCGCGGTCGTCGTGGGGTGCGGTGGCGCCGAAGGTCGCCGAGCGGACCACCACCGTCGTCTACGACCGCAGCGGCCTCGGCCGCAGCCCCGCCGACCCGGCGCCCCGCGACCTGCGCCGCCTCGTCGACGACCACGTCGACGTCCTCGACCACTTCGCCGGGAAGGGGCTCGGGCCCTTCGTGCTGGTCGGGCACAGCTGGGGCGGGCCGATCGTCCGGGGCGCCGCCGCCCGGCGACCGGACCTCGTCGCCGGCCTCGTCCTGGTCGACGCCACCGACGAGCTCTGCGACCTGATCACGACCACGGCCAACGAGCGGATGGAGCGGTGGACCCGGCCGCTGGTGCCGCTGGCCGCCCGCCTCGGCCTGGTCAAGCTGGTGGTGCGGCGCCTGGCGGCCGACCTGCCCGAGCCGGCGCGCTCGGAGATGCTGGCCGAGGACGGCACGGTGGCGGCGATGAGGACCCACACCGCGGAGTCGGCCGGGTCGATCGCCGACCTCCGCCGCCTGCGCGCCGAGCCGGAGACGCTGCCCGACGTGCCGGTCACGCTCATCACCGGCACCCGGGCGTCGAGCAAGCGGGCCCGGGCGCAGCGTGCGGCGCTCACCGCCGCCCACCGGCAGCGGGCCGAGTCGCTGCCGCAGGGGCGCCACGTGCCGGCCCCGGCGTCGGGCCACCACGTCCCCCTCACCGACCCGGCCCTGGTCGCCGAGGAGGTCCTGCGCCTGGTCGACGCCGTCGGCGACACGGGCGCCGCGGGTTAGTCGAAGGCGAGTCAGTCGAAGGCGAGTCAGTCGAAGGTGAGCGAGGTGAGCGCCCGCAGGTCGCGGGTGGCGTAGCCGTGGTGGAGGTGGGCCTCCTCGGTGACGGTCCACAGGCACTCGTGGACCGTGGGCGGCGCCTCGTCGTAGCCGGGCGCCGGGACCCGGGGGCAACGGCGGGGGAGGTCGTCGTCGGCGAGGTCCGCGAGCACCCCGCGGACCAGGGCGCGCGCCTCCTCCCGGGCCGCCAGCACGTCGGCCAGCGACGGGTCGGCGCCCACGTCGACGCCGATCGACCGGGCCAGGTCGTCGGGGTACGACGAGTGGGGGAGGCCGAGCGGGTGCACCGCCTCGGGGCCCGGGTCGGCGAAGGGCAGGGTGCGGCCCAGCCACACGTCGACGGCGAACACCAGGTGGCGCAGCGTCTCCACGAACGACCACTCGCCGTTCACCCGCTCGCGCAGGGTGGCCTCCGGCAGCGCCAGCGCCCGGTCGAGGGTCGCCGCCCAGCGGGCGTCCACCAGCCTCCAGACCTCCCGGTGGTCGTCGGCGGTGACCAGGTGCTGCACCCGGTGGTCGAGGTCGTCGGCGTCCGGCATCCCGCCATCTTGGCCGGGGCCGCCGCGGCCGGGCCGGGCATGCCGGGGCCGCCGCACGCCCGGGCCCGGCGGTGCCCTCGCCGGGCTGCTGGCCGGTCGTAGGGTCGCGGGATGGACATCGTTCTGATCCCCGGGTTCTGGCTGGACGGCGCGTCGTGGGACGAGGTGGCGGCGCCGCTGCGGGCGGCGGGCCACACGGTCCACGCC
>DATCLV010000659.1:0-1556 GCA_036563745.1 Acidimicrobiales bacterium
CCTCGAGGTCGAGTACTGGGAGGAGTCCAGCCCCCTCGGCACGGTGGGCCCGCTGGTCCAGCACCGCGACGAGCTGCCCGACGACTTCCTGGTCCTCAACGGCGACATCCTCACCGACATCCCCTTCGGCAAGCTCTACGAGCAGCACGTCGAGGCGGGGGCCGACGTCACCGTGGCCGCCTACACCCGGGAGGTCCAGATCGACTTCGGGGTGCTGGAGCTCACCGCCGACGCCGGGCGGGTCGTCGGGTTCCGGGAGAAGCCCACGCTCGACTACACGGTCAGCATGGGCGTCTACGCCCTGTCGAACCGGGTGCTGCAGCGGTTCGAGCCGGGCCTGCCGCTCGGGTTCGACGACCTGCTGCTCGACCAGCTGTCGTCCGGCAACCCGCCCCAGTCCTACCGCTACGACGGGTTCTGGCTCGACATCGGCCGGCCCGAGGACTACGACCGGGCCAACGAGGAGTTCCCCGTCCTCCGCTCGGTCCTGATCACCGACCGGTCCGACGCCCGGCAGGCCCTCGGGGCCGGCGGCGCCGGCGACGCGCGCGACTGACGTGCACCTCGCCGTCGTGGGAGGGCGGGGCTGGCTCGGCCGTGCCATCGTGGCCGAGGCCCGCCGCCGCCGGATGACCGTCACCGTCGTGGGGCGCACGCCGGGGCCGGGCACGGTCGCGGTCGCCCCCGGCGACACGTCGTCGCTGGCCACCGCCCTGAGCCGGTCCGACGTGGTGGTCAACGCCGCCGGCAGCTACCGCCTCGACGACGCCAAGGCCGCGACCGTCGCCAACTACGAGGTGCCCGACCAGCTCGGCTGGCTGGCGGCCCGGTCGCCGTGGCGGCTGGTGCACCTCGGCTCGGCCGCGGAGTACGGGCCCGGCGCCGCCGGCCCCGACCCGATCGCCGAGGACCACCCGTGCCGGCCCCGCTCGATCTACGGCACCACCAAGCTGGCCGGCTCGCTGGCCGTGGTGCGGTGGCGGGAACAGGGCGCCCGGGCGGTCGTCGCCCGCGTGTTCAACGTGGTCGACGCCGACCTCCCGCCCGAGAACCCCTTCCACGGCATCGCCGCCCAGGTCCGCCAGGTGGAGCGGGGCCAGCGGTCGCCGGCGGAGCAGACGGGCTCGCCGGGGTCGCCGTCCCCGACGGGCCCGACCGGGTCACCCGGAGCGGCCGGGTCGCCGGGGGCGGCCGGCTCGGCCGGCGCCGACGGCGTGGCGGACCGGGCCGACCCGGCGATGCCGCCGTGCCTGCCCATCGGCGAGGTCGGCATCGGCGACCCGGCCACCACCCGCGACGTGAGCCGCCGCGCCACCGTGGCGGCCGCGATCGTCTCGCTGGCCGAGAGCCCCACCGAGCCGCCGCCGATCGTCAACGTGTGCTCGGGCCGGCCCACCGGCTTCGGCGACCTCGCCGTGGCGATGGCCCGCGAGCTCGGCGTGCGGGTCACCGTGCGCGACCTCGGCTGGCCCCGCGGCGGCCGGATCGTCGGCGACCCCGGGCGCCTCCGCGCCCTCGTCGGCTTCCCCTACGTCGACCGCCTGCCCGACCTGGCG
>DATCLV010000662.1:0-2269 GCA_036563745.1 Acidimicrobiales bacterium
TGCTCGCCGGAGAACGCCATGTCGGAGGTGGCGAAGCCGAACGCCCCCGGGTTCGCCGGGTCGACGAAGCCCTCGGGCTTGTCGTGGTGGGCCTCGTGCTCGAGGTTGCGGATCGCCGTCTCGGCGTCGAGCCAGCCCGGCTCGAGCCCCACCCGCGGGTCGTCCCCGGTGGGCTGCGCCCCCACCTGGGGCACCCCGGTGACCCCCAGCGCCAGCGCCGCTGCCGCTCCGGCGATCGTCCGTACCACCCGGCCCGTGCGCCTGGACATCCCGTCGGCCCCCTCCCTGCGACGGGCCACCCGGTGCCCGGGCCCCCGTCACGCCTGTGCCACCTGGCCCGAGAGTACAGGCCTCGGTCGGCCTGCGCCGGGGGTGGTGGCGTGATTTCGCGGCGCGCGAGCGGCGGCGGTCCGGGCGATCCGGACGGTCGGGCGGCGGGGCCGGAGCGGGCGACCGTCAGGTCCTGGCGGGCATCAGCGCCCCGTCGGCGTCGAACCGGGGGCCGGCCGGGCCGAGGACGTCGGCGGTCTCCACCAGCCAGTCGAGCAGCGTGGCCCGCAGGTCGGCGACGGTCGTGGCGTGGGCCGGGTCGTCGGCGAGGTTGGTGGTCTCCTGTGGGTCGGTCCGGCGGTCGTAGAGCTCGGGGCCCTCGTGGACCCGGTGGACGTAGGTCCACTCGGCGGTCCGCAGGGCGACGACCTTGCCGGCGGTCACCGGGAGCTCGGCCTCGATGCCGTGCTTCAGGTCGTAGGGGAACGGCTGGGGCGGGGTGGCGGCGGCGTCGGCGAGGGCCAGGCCGCCCTCGGTGAACGCCGCGGTCCGGCCGTTCCGGCCGGCGCCCCTGCCGGCGCCCCTGCCGGCGCGGCCGTCCCCGCCGTGCCCGCCGGCGTCGTCGCTCCCGGCGCCCGTGCGGCCGCGGACGAGCGGCACCAGGCTCCGGCCGAACTGCCGGGCGGGCGGGTCGATCTCGCCCAGCTCGCACAGCGTCGGCGTCACGTCGACCAGCTCGACCAGGTCGTCCGCCACCTGCCCCTCGGGCCCGTCGGGCACGTGGACGATCAGCGGGTTGCGCACGAGGCACGGGTCGACGCCCGCCACCCACTTCTCGATCAGCCCGAAGTCGCCGAGGTACTCGCCGTGGTCCGGGAAGAACAGCACCGCCGTGCGGTCCTCGGCGCCGGTGCGGGCCACGGCCTCGAGGACGCGGCCCAGGTGGTGGTCGGTGCGCGACACCATGCCGTAGTAGGTGGCGACGATTTCCCGCCAGTCGTCCTCGTCGAGGCGCCCGAGCCCGTAGCGCTCGTGGACCACCTCCTTGAACCGGGCCGCCCGGCCGGTGGGGCGGGGGAGGGGGAGCGGCACGTCGGCCCGGTCGTGCTGGGAGTACCAGGGGTCCTCCACCTCGAAGGGCGGGTGCGGGAAGAACAGCGGCACGTACAGCAGCCAGGGCTCGGGGAGGCCCTCGGCCAGCCAGGCCTCGGCGGTGCGGACGCAGGCCTCGTCGAAGTCGAGGACCGGGCCGGGCCGGTCGGCGGGCGGGTCGGCCCGGCGCCCGTGGTAGAAGGCGCGGGAGCGCGGGTGGTCCTGGTCGTAGGGGTTGGGGCTGTGGAACAGCTCGGGGAGGACCGCCCACCCGAACCGGGACGTCGATTCCTTGGTGCGCCCGGGGGCGTAGGTGTCGCCCCGCATGCCGGCGTGGGCGACGTGGTAGCCGGCCTCCTTGAGCAGGCCGAGGGCGTCGGGCTGGTCGGGGCGGATCGTCTGGGCGAGCGTGCGGTGCCCGTGGACGTGCGGGTACAGCCCGGTGAGGAACGACACCCGGCTCTGCGTGCAGAACGGGTGCTGACCGAACGCCTGCTCGAAGCGGGTGCCACGGGCGGCGAGGGCGTCGATGTGGGGCGTGGACGCCACCGGGTTGCCGAAGCAGCCGAGCGCGTCGGCCCGGAGCTGGTCGGGGATGAACACGACGATGTTGGGGCGTGCCACGGCGGCAACGTAGCCCGGCCGTCGTGAACGTTCATGTTCACCGGGCGTGGTCGCAGGCTCTTACTCTTTACGCCGTACGGTGCTACGGTGTCCCTCTACTCCGTACGTCGTAAAGAGTGAGGAGGATCGATGGACGGACACCCCCAGGCCGCGATCGAAGCGGAGGGGCTCGTCAAGACCTTCGGCGCGGGCGCCGCCGGCACCCGCGCCCTCGACGGCTTCGACCTGACCGTCGAGACCGGCACCGTCTGCGGGCTCCTCGGCCCCAACGGCGCCGGCAAGA
>DATCLV010000097.1:0-8374 GCA_036563745.1 Acidimicrobiales bacterium
GTCGTGGGCCGTGCGCAGCGCCCGGCCGGCCGGCGCGTCGTCGACGGTCAGGTGCCGGTGGGTGGGCGCCGGGGCCGGCGACGGGTCCGACGCCACCGACGCGAGGGCCGGAGCGGCCAAGAGCGGCCCCGGGGCGAGCTCCTCGGCGGGCGGGGTGAGACCGCGGTCGGCTCCCTCGGCCGGGAGCGGGGCGACGAGCCCGGCCACCGGCGGCGCGCCGGGAGCCCCGAGCGTGCCGGGCGACCCGGGCGCGACGAGCTGCGCGACGGGGTCGACCACCGGGCCCAGCAACGAGCGGGTGAGCGGGTCGACGACCGGTGCCACGGCGGCGTACACCGGGGCGGCGGCGGACGTGGTGGCCGCCGACGACGGCGAGGCCTCCAGCGCCGGGGCCCGGGTGCCGGCCGGCGCGGCGGGGGTCAGCAGCGGCGCGACCGCCGTGTCGACCAGACCGGCGCGGGGCGGGGCGGCCGCCGCCTGCGGTGCCGGCGCGGCCCCGGGGCCCAGGGCGGGCTGGGGAGCCGCCGCGGGCTGGAGGACGGTGTCGAGCTCGGGCACCGGGGTGAGCGGCTCGAGCACGATCGAGTTGCTCGGCAGCAGGCCGGCCAGCGCGCCCAGCAGGTCGGGGGGCGGGGTGCCCGGATCGGCGGCGCCCGTCGCTCCCGCTGGACCGGCCGGGTCCGTCGCCGGGGCGCTCGACTCGGCGGCGCCCGCGACCGCCGTCCCCAGCCACCACGCCACCGCCGCCGCGATCCCGAGGACCGCGGCGCGGGCGACGGCCGGAGCGATGCGTCGCGTCGGGGCAGCAGGAGCGGCGACCGTCATGAGCACGCAGAGTGTCTACCCTGCCACTTACAGTGTCAAGCATCGAGGGCGGCCCCGGAGGGCCGCCCTCGGACGGAAGCGCGCTGCGCTACGGCTCAGCTGTTGGTGAAGAGCAGCAGGTTCGGCGTCGCCGGCGTGCAGAAGATCCAGAGCCAGCACGAGCCCGCGGTGCCCGAGAGGCGGTCCCGCGTGGCCGACGAGGTGATGGCGTTCGAGACCGCGGCGGGCGACGAGCCCGGCGAGGTCTGCAGGATCTTGGCCGCCACGCCGGCGGCGTGCGGCGACGCCATCGACGTGCCGCTGATCGTGTTGGTGGCGGTGTTGCTGGTGTGCCACGCCGCCGTGATGTTCTGGCCGGGCGCCACCACGTCGACGCAGGAGCCCCGGTTGGAGAACGACGCCAGGGCGTCGGCGTTGGTACTGGCCGCCACGGTGATCGCCGCGGGCACCCGGGCCGGCGAGCTGCCGCAGGCGTCCGCACTGCTGTTGCCGGCGGCGACCACGGTGGTCACGCCGTCGTTGACCATCCGGCCGATGGCGGCGTCGAGGGCGGTGCTCGCCCCGCCGCCGAGGCTCATGTTGGCCACGGCGGGCTGGCCGGCCTGGTGGTGGCTGACGACCCAGTCGATGCCGGCGATCACGCCGGACGTCGACCCCTGGCCGTTGCAGTTCAGGACCCGCACGGCCACGAGGTTGGTGCGCTTGGCGACGCCGTAGGTGTTGCCGCCCAGCGTCGAGGCCACGTGGGTGCCGTGACCGTTGCAGTCGTCGGCGGACCCGCCGTCGACGGCGTCGTAGCCCGACGTCGCCCGGCCCCCGAAGTCGTTGTGGGAGAACCGGATGCCGGTGTCGATCACGTAGGCGGTCACGCCCTGGCCGGTCGCCGTGTAGCTGTAGGTGCCGGACAGCGGCAGGTTCGTCTGGTCGATGCGGTCGAGACCCCAGGGCGCACCCGTCTGGGTGTCGAGCGCCCACACGGGCCGGTCGACCTCGACCGCCCGCACGCCGGGCTCCCGGGCGAGGGCCGCGGCCTCGGCCGCGGTGAGCTTCGCCGTGTAGCCCCGCAGGGCCGACCGGAACACCTGCACGGGCCGTGCCCCGTCGCGGTGCTCGTCGAGCTGGGCGCGGGCCGTCGCCGCCACGTCGGTGGTGACGCCCGACTCCAGCGTGACGATGTAGGTCGTCACCGCCTGGCTCTGTTGCGTCGCCGGTGCCGGACCGGCCTCGACCGGGGCCGCGCTCACGACCCCCAGGGCGGCCGCGGCCACCATCGCCATCGCGCCCGTCCTACGGGCGCGCCGTCCTCGAATCCCCATAGCCATCCCCCCGGATCGCCTGCCTGGCCCCGATCATCTGTTGACAGAGTGAGGGATGTCAAGATGTGTTATTGACTGGTGAACACGATCCGTAGCCAACTGTCGTCGGGGTCAGTCGTGAACACCACGGAGCGCGCTGCCCGGGACACCGGGGCGGCCCGAGGCGCACTGTGATGGACTGGGGCCCGTGACACCCGACGATCTGGTGGAGATCGAGCAGATCAAGCTGCTCAAGCACCGCTACTGCCGGCTCCTCGACCAGAAGCGGTTCGACGAGCTCGCCGACCTGTTCGTCGCCGACGCCACCGCCGGCTACGGCGGCGGAGCACGGGAGCTGACCGGGCGCGACGCCATCGTCGACTGGCTGCGGTCGGTGATGGCGCCGACGACCATGCTCACCATCCACCAGGTCAGCCAGCCGGAGATCGAGCTGGCCGGCGCCGGCGACGAGGCCACCGGCTGCTGGGCGCTCCAGGACGTGGTGGTGCTCACCGACGCCGACGTGACGATCCGGGGCGCCTCCTACTACGAGGACCGTTACGCCAAGGTCGACGGCGCCTGGCGCATCCGGCACACCGGCTACAAGCGCGTCTACGAGACCCTGGAGCGCCGCGGCGAGGGCGTCACCCTCACCGCCGACTGGTGGGCCACGGGCGGCCGGTCGTCGCTGGTGTGAGGCCGGTCAGCCGCGGCGCCGGAGGTAGCTGACGCACTGGCCCTGGTTGGCGAAGGGCCGGCCCTCGTCGTCGACGAGGTGCTGCCAGCCGCCGTCCATGCAGTCGTCGGTGCTGGTCGGCGTGGACGGCGCCGGCGCCGGCGCGGCGGAGGTGGGCGGCGGCGACGCGGTGGGCGACGTCGGCTGGGTCGGCGAGCCGGGCGAGGTGCCCGGCGGCGGGGTGTCCGGCGACGTCGGACCCGACCCGACCGGTGGCGCCGACGCGCCGGAATCGCCGTCATCCGCCGGCGAGGGTGGGCCCGCGGTCCGGTCCGGGCCCGGCGCCGGGAACGTCGGGTCCGGCCCGGTCGCGCTCGCCTCCCCGGCGGTCGGGCCGACGGCGGGCGGCGTGGTCGTGGTCGGGCCGGGGCCCGGGACCGCGACGGCGATGGCCGGGCTGTCGAGCGTCGCCGCCACCGAGGCCGACGGGAGCCCGACGTCCCGCGCGGGCCCGAGCGTCTCGACCTGACGGTCGGTCGGGGTGGTGTCCGCCAGCCCGGCGACCAGCACGGCACCCAGCGCGGTCAGCGGGACGAGCGGGACCAGCCACAGCGGGCCGGCGCCGGCCAGGCGCCGGGGCCTCGGGTCCAGGGCGGGTTCGCCCCGGGCGGCGGGGTGGCGCGCCGCCGCGGGCGGGTACCACCGCCCGTCGCTCGCCTTCCACCAGCCTGGCTGTCGCATCTCCTGCTGCCCACACCGCCCGCCGGGCCTCCACCGGCGGGGGTCCCCTCTTCGCATCGGTCCGCCCTTCCGTTCGAAGCCACCCAAAGTGGCACACCCGACCGTGCGGATCCGGCGATCGAGCGAGATTTTGTGAGATTCGTGCCGTCCGCTCGCCGGCGCGACGCGGCCGGGGCCTCTGGGCCCCGGCCGTCGGAGGCGGTGACCGGAATCGAACCGGTGTACAGGGCTTTGCAGGCCCTTGCCTAAGCCACTCGGCCACACCGCCAGGAGTCGTCCACCATAGCGCCCGACCGGGGGGCCTCTGGGGAACCGGCCACCCCGGAAGGGTGACGCCGGTGACCGGCGCCCACTCGTAGCGTCACCCCATGAACCGGCTGTCGAACGCGTGGCGCCTGGCCAAGGCGTCGTGGCAGGTCCTCTCCCAGGATCGGGAGCTGGTGCTGGTCCCGGTGGTGGCGGCCGTGGGCGCGGTGCTCGCCTTCGCGGTCGTCGCCAGCCCCGGCGCCCTCATCGGCGGGGGCGACGAGAGCAGCGGCAGCTGGGCGCTGTGGCTGTTCGGGCTCCTGGCGCTGCTGGCCGCCACGTGGGTGTTCGCCGTCGGGCAGGCGACGGTGGTCGCCGGGGCCGGCCAGCGGATGGAGGGCGGCAACCCGACGATCGGCACCGCCTTCGCCCAGGCCCGCAACCGGCTGGGCCGCATCTTCGAGTGGGCGGTGCTGGCGACCGTGGTGGCGGTGGTGCTCGACTTCCTCGAGGAGCGACTGGGCATCGCCGGGCGGATCGTGGCGTGGCTGGGCGGTGCGGCGTTCAGCATCCTGTCGTTCCTGGCGCTGCCGGTGATCGTGTTCGAGGACGTGGGCGCCATCGAGGCCTTCAAGCGCTCGGCGCGCCTGCTCAAGTCGACGTGGGGCGAGCAGGTGGCCTTCTCCTTCGGCATGGGCCTGCTCGGGTTCCTGGTGGCGCTCCCGGCGATCCTGGTCGGCGGGCTGCTGCTCGCCACCGGCGTGGTCGTGCTGCAGGCGGTCGGTGTGGTGGTGGCGCTGGTGTGGATCGGGCTGGTGGCGGCCACGGTCTCGGCGCTGTCGGCCGTGTTCAAGACCGCGCTCTACCGCTACGCCGTGGGTGACCCGGTCGACCCGGCCTTCTCCCCCGCCGACCTCTCCGGCGCCTTCCGGCGCCGCTGAGCCCCGGTGGGGCGACGCCCGCCTACAGCCTGTGCTCGCCGAGCTCGCGGGCCTCGAGCGCGAGCTGCTCCTCGAACCGCGTGCGCAGCTCGGCCTTCCGGCCCGGGTCGTGGGCCAGGTTGACCAGCTCGTGCGGGTCCTCCTGGAGGTCGTAGAGCTCGTGCTCCTGGTCCTCGAACGCGGCGTCGGGGCCGTAGAGCATCGGCGTGGGCTTGCCGGAGAGGTCGTCGTTGGGCAGGCCGCCGCCGACCCCGAAGTAGCGGGCGTACTTGTAGCGCCCGTCGAAGCTGCCCCGGATCACCCAGCGGGTCGCCCGGATGTTGGAGGTGTGGGCGGTGGCGTGGCAGAAGAACACCTGGTCGCGCACCTGGGCGGTCGGGTCGGCCAGCACCGGGCCGAGGTCGACGCCCCGCATCTCCGGCGGCGGCTCCACCCCGGCGAGGCCGCAGATGGTGCGGGCCAGGTCGACGTGCGAGGTGAGCGACGTCGACACCGCGCCCGGTGTGGTGGTGCCGGGCACCTTCACCACCGCCGGGACCTTCATGATCTCGTCGTAGACGAACGGGCCCTTCGACCGGAGGCCGTGGGAGCCGCACATGTCGCCGTGGTCGGAGCTGAAGACGATGACCGTGTCGTCCCACGCGCCGGCCTCCTCCAGCGCCGACAGCACGGTGCCGAGCGACTCGTCGGCCAGCTCGTGGAGGCGCACGTAGTAGTCGAGGTGGCGGCGCCAGGCCCGGTGGTCGGCCGGGTCGATGTGGCCCCAGAGGCCGTGCTGCTGGTCCCAGCGCCACTGCCGCTGGCAGGCCGGCTTGGAGATCAGGTCGTCGTCGAAGTTCGCCGGCAGCTCGTCGACGACCTCGGGGTAGTCCTCCTCGAACGCCGGGAGGGTGTCGCCGTCCTTCCACCGGGCGCCGGCCAGCACCTCCCGGACCGAGGCCAGCTCGTCGGGGTGGGCGGCGCGGTAGTCGGGCTGGTCGATGGGGAACCACATCACGTCGTGGGGGTTCACCAGGGCGACGGTGAGGAACCACGGCTGGTCGAGCGCCCCGGGCCGGGCGTTGGTCCGCAGCCAGTGGGCGGCGTTGTCGGCGATGACCGGGTCGAAGTGGACACCGGTGCCGGCCCAGCCCATGAAGTGCTGGTCGTTGCCCTCCCAGTCGCTGTAGCCGTAGGCCTCCATGTCGGGGTGGGGGCCGTAGGACACGTGCCACTTGCCGATGTAGCTCGACCGGTAGCCGGCGGCCCGGAGCACGGACCCGATGGTGGGCACGCTCGGGTCGAGGCCCCGGTGCCACGGGAAGACCGTGTTGTCGGGCACCCCGTGCTGGGGAACGTGGAGGCCGGTCTGGATGGTGGTGCGCGACGGCGAGCAGGGGGCCGAGTGGGTCCAGTGGTTGTCGAGGGTGAGGCCCTCGGCCCGGAGCCGCTCGCGCCAGGGCAGCCGCACGCTCGACGGCAGCCACGACCACGACCGCTCCTGGTCGGACAGCACGAACAGGATGTTCGGCAGGTTCTGACGCCCCGTCACATCCGCAGTGTTGCACAGGCCCGGGGAACGTGCCCCTTGTCCATCAAACGTTCGTTTGAGAGAGTGGGCCCATGTCGACGACCCAGGCGCCCGCACCTCCGTTCCCGATCGACGTCCTGGACCCCCGCTTCTACGACGACCCGTGGGAGGCCTACCGCTGGCTCCGACACAACGCGCCCCTCTGGTGGGACGAGGCCAACGAGCTGTGGGTGGTCTCCAAGCACGAGGACGTCAGCCACATCAGCCGCCACCAGGAGCTGTACTCCGCCGCCCAGGGCGTCCGGCCGAAGGTCGCCGCGCCCATGTCGATCATCTCGATGGACGACCCGGAGCACACCCGCCAGCGGCGGCTGATCAACAAGGGCTTCACGCCCCGCACGGTCCGCCGGCTCACCGAGCACATGCGGGAGCTGACCAACCAGATCATCGACGAGATCGCCGAGCGGGGTGAGGTCGACTTCGTCGAGGACGTGGCCATCCACGTGCCGCTCATCGTGATCGCCGAGCTGATGGGGCTCGACCCCGACCAGCGGCTCGACCTCTACCGGTGGAGCGACGCCATGATGGCCGGCGACGGCCACACCGACCCCGACGACCCGGTGCTCATCAAGGCCGCCGAGGCCGGCGGCGAGTTCGCCACGATGTGCCTCGAGCTCATCGAGCAGCGCCGCCGCGACGGGTCGACCGACGACATCATCGGCATCCTCACGCACGCCTACGACGAGGGCGAGCTCACCCGCGCCGACGGCGCCGCCACGGCCGAGCCGGTCGTCGACGACCGCATGACCAACGACGAGCTGATGATGTTCCTCATCCTCCTCGTCGTGGCCGGCAACGAGACCACCCGCAACGCCATCAGCGGCGGCCTGCGCGCGCTGAGCATGTTCCCGGAGGAGAAGGAGCGGCTCCTCGCCCACCCCGAGCTCTACGACTTGGCGGTCGAGGAGATCATCCGGTACGTCAGCCCCGTGCTGTCGTTCATCCGCACGGTCACCCAGGACCACACCTACAAGGGCGTCGACCTCAAGGCCGGCGACCGGGTGTTCATGCTCTACCAGTCGGCCAACCGCGACGAGGACGTGTTCGAGGACCCCGACCGGCTCATCATCGACCGCGACCCCAACCCCCACCTCGCCTTCGGCATCGGCACGCACTACTGCCTCGGCGCCAACCTCGCCCGCAACGAGGTGAAGGTGGTGTTCCAGGAGCTGTTCAAGCGGCTGTCCGACATCCGGGCCAAGGACCCGTCGGAGCTGTCCCGGGGCGACTCGTCGCTGGTGCTGTCGATCGACCACCTGCCCGCGGTCTTCACGCCCGAGAGCCGCAAGGCGTCGACGGCGTGACGCTCGCCCCGACCTCGCCGTCCACGTCGACCGCGGCGTCGACGTCGCCGACCACGGGCACCACGGGCACCACGACGGCCCCGGCCGGGGGCCAGGGCGCCCGCGCCCGCATCCTCGACCGCGCCCTCGACCTCATCAGCGAGCACGGCGCCGCCGGCACGTCGATGCGGCAGCTCGCCGGGGCCTGCGGGTGCAACGTGGCGACGATCTACCACTACTTCCCGTCGAAGGCCGACCTCGTCCGGGCCGTCATCGAGGAGCGCCGCTACGGCGAGCGCATGGCCACCGAGGCCCCGCCGGCCGACCCCGCGCTGCCGCCCGCCGAGCGGCTCGCCACCCTGCTGCGGTGGCTGTGGTCGCACACCGTCGACGAGCAGGTGGTGCTCCGCCTCATCATCGGCGAGGGCCTGCGCGGCGACGAGGGGGCGCAGTCGTCGGCACAGACCCTGGTCGACGCGCTCGACGCGGGGCTCACCGAGTGGCTCGGCGACGGCTTTCCGGAGCTGGCGGCCCGAGGGGTCGACCCGGCGATCGCCGCCCGCCTCGTGCGCCGGCACCTGCTGTCGCTGGTCGCCGAGCACCTCGCCGCCGGCGACGCCGATGCCGACGCGGCTGCGGCCGAGCTCGGCCAGGTCCTGTTCGGCTGACCCCGTGGGCGCCGGGGTCCGGGGCGCCGGGGTGGAAGCCCCGCCGGTGGTGCCGGCGGTGCCGGCGGTGCCGGACCTCCCCGCCTACCGGCCCCGGCGGGCCTCGGCGTGGGTGAAGGGGAACAGCTC
>DATCLV010000670.1:0-8398 GCA_036563745.1 Acidimicrobiales bacterium
TCGGACGGCTCCCAGCCGGAGTGGACCTGCCACCACTCGTCCTCGGTCGGGTCGTAGGCGATGTCGACCGTGAACCCCCGAGCCTGCCAGCGCCCGACCGCCGCGCGGAAGTCGGGGGCCAGCCCCACCCGACGGTGCAGCTGCACCAGCAGGATCGGCCGGGGCCGGCGGCCGACGGCGTCGACCAGGTTGTCGATCACGCTGGGGTCGAACAGGTCGCGTCCGAGGGGCGAGTCGACCAGCGTCGACCGGGCCGACGACGTCGACCCCACCCCGCCCGGCCCCGGCGCGCCCGGGACGCCGGTGGGCCCGGGCGCCCCCGGCGGACCCGTCGGCCCGGTCGGAACGCTCGGCCCCGGCGGCGACGGTGGGCCGGGCGCTCCCGGTGCGCCCGCCGGTGCCGCCACGCCGGGCGGGACCGGGGGCCCGAGCGGCGGACCGTCGAACCCGGCGGGCAGCGCGGCCGGGCCCGGCGCGCCCCGGCCGAGGTCGACCGCCACGCTGTCGTTCACGTAGCGCCGCGGGTCGACCACGGGCTGCCACAGCACCAGCGGGGCGCCGTCGAGCTCGGCGGCGGCCCGGGCCGCGACCAGCGCCCCGACCCGGGTGCCCAGGAACCCGATGCGCTCGAGGCCGCAGCGTTCCCGCAGGAGCTCGGCGGCCTGCCGGGCGTCGTCGACCAGGGTCGAGAACGTGATGCCGGGCGGCGGGAGCCGGTCGCTCTCCCCCGTGCCCCGGTAGTGGAAGCGCTGCGTCGCCACGCCGGCCCGCGCCAGCCAGCGGCCCAGGCGCGCCTCCCGGTGGTAGTTGATGGCGGCGTCACCGTGGGTGGGCGGGCAGATCACCACGCCGGCCGTCACGTCCTCGGACGCCGGCATGTGGCGGCAGCCGAAGGTGAGGCCGCCCCCGGGCGCCCCGCCGAACAGCTCCACCTCTTCGTAGCCGTCGGGCCCCTGCCCCAGGAACTGCTCCAAGGAGGCTGCCTGCCATCCGTCCGCCAAGACGCCCATCATTCCCTTCCCGCCGCCGGCTGGCTCCGGGTGTGCCCGGGGCGCCGTCCTCGGTGGGCAATTCTCGCCGCCCCGGCATCCAGGCGCAACGCTCCCGGGCCGCTCACCGGGGGCTCATCCCACGCCCCCGTCGAAGCCGTCGCCGCCGTCGCGCCCGCCGCCGTGGGTGCCGCGGTCGACCCCGACCTCGTCGCGGAGGAGGCCCGCGATCTCCCGCCACATGGCGGGGGCGTTGAACCGGCGCTCGACCGCCTCGCGGGCCGCCACCCCCACCCGCTTGCGCAGGTCGGGGTCGTCGACCACCCGCAGCAGCGCCGCCCGCAGCGCCGCCGGGTCCTGGGGCGGCACCAGCACGGCGTCGACCCCGTCGCGCAGGTAGGGGGCCATGGCCGGCGTGTCGCTGACCACGCAGCACTTCCCCATCGCCATCGACTCCAGGGTCACGCTCTGGCCCGTCGGGTACGCCAGCGGGCGGGTGGCGACCACCACGGCCCGCGCCCGGGCGGTGAGGTCGCGGTAGGTGGAGCGGTCGACGGTGCCCAGCACGGTCGCGTTCGGCGGCACGTCCTGGCCCGCCACGTCCTCGGGCCGGCACACCACCCGCAGGTCGAGGTCGGTGCCGCGGACGGCGTCGAACAGCGTCGCCCAGTCGCGGCCCTTGTCGCGGCCGACCGCCAGCACGAAGCCCTCCTCCTCCACGTCTCGGGGCGTGAAGTACTCGTGGTCGATCCCGAACGGCACGAACGACAGCCGCTCCTCCGGGATGCCGAGCACGTCGCGGTAGACCTCGGTCTGGTTGGGCGAGAAGTACACGAGCCGGTCGACGCCCCGGTACATCCACCGGTAGGCGCGGCGCCGACCCGGCGAGAACCGTGGCAGGTCCATGGCCAGCCAGCAGGCCACCACCACGAAGCGCGGCCGGGTGAAGGGCCACAGGCGGAGGCTGCGCAGCCCGGCCAGGAAGTTGCCCTGGCTCTCGAACACGGCGATCACCACGTCCGACCGCACCAGGCGCGGTGCGGCCGCCAGGGTCTGGACGAACGGGGCGCCCAGGCGCTCGAGACGACGCGTCACAGCCCGGACCGGGCCCAGGCTCCACGGCGGGCGGTCGGCGGCGTCGGTCCAGCGCAGGTCGACGGCGCTGTCGGCCAGCAGCTCGATCCGGTAGCGCTGCTCCCGATCGGTGCCGGCGACCCACGACTTGAGGAGGAACGCCTTCACCGGGCGTCCTCCCGCAACACGCCGGGCGCGCGGAGCGCGCGGGACGTCGTTGGTACGCTGGCGCGCCAGCGGGACGGGTCGAGGGACCCGTCGATAGGACCGGGCGGAGTCATGCCTTCCACCAGCACCATCCTCGTCGTGTCACACGATGCCACGCGCACCGGCGCGCCCCGTGTGGCGGTCGAAGTCCTGCGAAGCCTCGGCAGCGCCGGGACGGAGGTGGTCAGCGTCCTGAGGGCCAGCGGCCCGCTGGCCGACGAGTTCGCCCTCAACGCGGACCGGTCCGTGGAGGAGCCCCTGCCCCGCATGCGCGCGGTCCTGCGGCGCAAGCCCTGGCTGCACGGCCTGCTCAACCGGTGCGACGAGCTGGTCGCCGGCCGCATCCTGCGGCGCACGAAGCCCGCCGCCGTGGTCCTCAACACCGTGAAGTCGGCCAACTACCTGAACCCGGCGCTGCGCCTCGGCATCCCGACCGTGCTCTACGTGCACGAGACCGGCGACTGGGCCTGGGACGTGCTGCGCCGCCACCCCATCGGCGACCGGTGGGACCAGGTGCGCCTCGTGGCCTGCTCCACCGCCTGCCGCGACGAGCTCGCCGGCGTCATCGGCGTCGACCCCGAGACGATCGAGGTGGTCCACGCCCCCGTCGACGTGGCCGACGTCCAGCGCCGGGCCGGGCGCCCGCCGCAGACCCCGCCCACCGCCACCGACGCCGCCCTCCTGGTCGGCGCCTGCGGCACGGTCGAGGAGCGCAAGGGCACCGACCTCTGGCTGCGCGTGGCCCGGAAGGTGAAGGCCGAGCGGCCCGACATGGACGTCCGGTTCCTGTGGATCGGCCGGCAGAAGGGCACCTGGTCGCAGGAGCTCACCGAGGAGCTGGGCCTCACCGGGACGGTCGACTACACCGGCGAGGTCAACGACCCGGCGCCCCTGCTGGCCCGGCTCGACGTGTTCACGCTCCCCTCGCGGCGCGACCCGTTCCCCCTCGTGGTCCTGGAGGCCATGGCGCTGGGCCGACCGGTGGTGGCCTACGACGTCGGCGGCGTCGCCGAGCAGCTGGGCGACGCCGGGCTGGTCGTCCCCGCCGAGGACGTCGACCTCATGGCCAAGGCCGTGCTCCGGCTCCTCGACGACGAGGCCACCCGCCGGAAGCTCGGCGAGCAGGCCCAGGCCCGGGTGCGGGAGCACTGGGACGTCAACGTCCTGTTCCGGCCCACCATCCGCCGGATCGTCGAGGAGGCGATCGCCGCCAGGGCCACCCGGTCCGGGGCGACGGCCACCCCGGCATCGACCGGGACCGGCACCGATGCCGACACTGCGACCGACGCCGACACTGCGGCCGACGCCGACACTGCGACCGACGCCGACTCGGCGACCGGCGCCGAGCCCGGCACCGACGACGACCGGCCCGAGGGCGCGGCCGGCTGAGGCGACCCGGGCGGGCCCGGTCACGGCCCGACGCGGTAGAGCTCGCGGAACCGGGCGCCCACCACCTCGGGCGCGAACGCCTCGGCCCGGCGCCGGCCCTCGGCGCCCAGCTCGGCCCGCAACGCCG
The DNA here is from genome assembly GCA_036563745.1 of Acidimicrobiales bacterium. Taxonomy (GTDB): domain Bacteria; phylum Actinomycetota; class Acidimicrobiia; order Acidimicrobiales; family VFJN01; genus DASXTK01. The sequence continues at coordinate 3,787 of DATCLV010000670.1, forward strand.
GGTCGGTGGCCAGGCGGACGATCGCCTTGGCCGCCGCCTCCACGTCGCCCACGGGGTAGAGGATGCCGGCGTCCTCGTCGCCGAGCAGCGCCCGCAGCGGCTCCAGGTCGGAGGCCACCACGGGGATGCCGTTCAGCATCGCCTCGGCCACCACCCGCCCGAACGACTCCAGCTGCGACGGCACCACCACGATGTCGCAGCGGGCGTAGGCCCGGCCCACGTCGGTGAGCTTGCCCTCGATCGACACCGGGTGCGTGGCCGTCAGGGCCCGGAGGTCGTCCCACACGTCGTGCAGGGTGTCCTCGGTCTCGCGGGAGAAGATCAGCCACCGCAGGTCGTCGCAGGCCGCCGTGGTCAGCCGGATCATCTCCGGCAGGTACTGGAAGCCCTTGTACTCCAGCGGCGTGCCCAGGAACGCCACCCGCACCCGGCCGTCGCCCTCGACCCCGCCGTCCGACCGGTCGCCGAGCACGTCGGCGGGGTCGATCGGGTTGGGCACCACGTGCACGCGGTCGGGGGTGGCCAGCCCGGCCCGCACCACCAGGTCGCGGGCCAGCGGCGACACCGCCGCGAACTGCACGTCGATCCGCCGCAGCAGGATCCGCCACAGCCAGCCGAACCGCAGCACCGACGGCGGCAGGTCGAACTCGTGGATCCACACCACCAGCGGCACCCGGCTCAGGGTGGCCGCCACCAGGCTCAGGCTCATCTCCTTGAGCCCGTTGGCGTGCATCGCCCGCAGCACCTTCCGGTTGCGGACGGCGAACACCGCCAGCTGCAGGGCGGTCCACGCCCGGCGGGGCGGCCGCGGGCGCTCGCTGTTGACGATCGGCAGGTACACCTCGGCGGCACCGAGGCTGCCGACCAGGTCGTGGAACCGCCCGTCCGGCGGTCCCGCCAGCACCCGGTGGGCGTGCTCGCCCATGTAGGTGAGCACGTTCGCCATCGAGCGGGTCGACCCGCCCACGCCCACGGGCGAGCTGACGAACAGCACGGTGGGCCGCCCGTCGGTCCGGGCCTCCAACCGGGCCAGCGCCGTGGCGCGGCTCACCGCTGCTCGACCGCCCAGCGGGCCGGCACGTGGACCGGAGCCAGGCGGACGAGACCGGGCGGACCGGGGTCGAGGTCCTGGCCGGTCACGTCGAAGTGCGCGATCGGCTGCCAGTTCAGCTGCTCGCCGTGGAAGCGGGCGAAGACCCCCATCCACAGGAAGTAGCGGCCCCGGGGCAGCGGCAGCCGGTCGATCCGGCACCGGATGTCCATCTCGGCGTCGGCGTTCAGCTGGGAGTCGTGGGACAGCAGGAAGATCGGCGCCGCCGGGCCCTCGCTCACGCCCAGCACCACCAGGCACTGCCGCGAGTCCTGGTTGTGGACCACGATGTTGACGTCGCACGGCTCCTGGGTGACGGGCACCCCGCCGTCGGGCCCCGACACCTGGGCCTTGATCACCTGCACCGGGCCGTCGTCGGCGGCCAGCTCGGCCACCTGCTCGAGGGCCTGGCGGTAGCTCTGGAGCACCTCGCGCACCGGGCCGTCCTGGCGGGCCACGCCGCCGTGGAGCCACAGCGCCCGCTCGCACACGCCCTCGACCGTGGCCAGGTCGTGCGAGACGAACACCAGCGTGGTGCCCTGGGTGAGCACGGTGCGCATCCGGTCGATGCAGCGCTGCTGGAAGGTGGAGTCGCCCACTGCCAGCACCTCGTCGACCAGCAGCACGTCGGGCTCGAGGAACGCGGCGACGCCGAAGCCCAGCCGCATCTGCATGCCGGACGAGTAGAACTTCACCTGCCGGTCGATGGCGTCCTCGAGCTGCGCGAACTCGACGATCTCGTCGAACCGGCTCGCCACCTCCTTGCGGGTGAGGCCCAGGAGGGTCCCGTAGAGGTGGATGTTCTCGCGCCCGGTCAGCTCCGGGTGGATGCCCGCCCGGACCTCGATGAGGGCGCCGACCCGGCCCACCACGTCGAGCTTCCCGGCGTAGGGGTACATGACCCGGGTCAGGATCTTGAGCAGGGTCGACTTCCCCGAGCCGTTGATGCCCACGAGGCCCACGGCCTCGCCCGGCTCGACCCGGAAGTTGACGTCCTGGAGCGCCCAGCGCCAGCCGCGCTTCTCGCCCTTGAAGAGCTCGGGCAGCTGCTTGATGCGGGCCCGGAGGAGCGCGGGCGTCGGGTCGGCCTTGAACCGCTTCCAGATGTGCTCGGCCGAGATCGTCCCGACCGGGTACGAGCTACGCGAAGTCGGCAAAGCCGGTCTCCAGACGCTTGAACAACAGGTAGCCCCCGCCGCAGACGACGGCGCTCACGCCCGCCGAGATCGCCAGCAGCCCCAGGCGGGGCGGCTCGCCCAGCAGGACGGTGCGCCGGTACCCGTCGATGACCGGGACCAAGGGGTTGACCACGGAGGCGACCGTGCGGAACGTGCCGCTGAACTTGTCGGGGTCGTCGAAGCTGTAGGCCACCGGGGTGGCGAACATGGCGAACTGGATGACCATCGGGAGGATGTTGCGGAGGTCGCGCAGGTAGACGACCACCGACGACAGGATCAGCGCCACGCCGACGGTGAACATGAGCTGCACCGCCAGGAGGAGCGGCACCCACACGCTGGTGCCGTGCGGCACCTCGCCGTAGATGGCGAACAGCACGACCAGCATCGTGGCGGCGATGGCCGAGTCGACCGCGGCCGTGGCGATCGACGACAGCGGGAACACCTCGCGGGGGCAGTACACCTTGTTCACCAGCGAGAGGTTCCCGGTGATGCTGGTGCCGCCCGCCGACGCCGAGCTGGCGAAGAACGTCCACGGCACGAGGGCCGTGTAGAAGAACAGCGCCGAGGGCACGCCCTGGGTGTCGATGTCGACGGCCTTCCCGAAGAACACGGTGAAGACCACCATCATCAGCAGCGGCGTGAGGAACGCCCAGGCGAAGCCCATCTTGGTCTGCTTGTAGCGGACCCGCAGGTCGCGCTCGGACAGCACCATGACGAGGTCGCGCGCGGCCCACAGCTCGCGCAGCATGGCGAACGGTCGAATCCGCCGCCGGAACAACAGCTGGGGTGCCGGCACATCGAGCGCCGGCGCCTGGATGCTCATCTACCTGCCCGCCATTCTTCCGGTGTTCGTACCGGTCACTGTCTGCCCTGCCTGTCCAACATGGCCCGGAGCCGTTCCCGCCAACTCCTCCGCCTGAGCCGAGATATACGGTAGTTGACCGGCACGCCCCTCCGGCAACACCTCGGCGGACATTCGAAGCCCACCGCTCGCCGGTCCGTGGCGCGCCGCCGCCTGCGAAAGCACGTCCCCCGAGGCTACGAGACGGGACCGATGAACGACACCCTCCCCACCTTGCACGTGGTCACGGCCAGCCAGCGCCGCGGCGCGGAGGTGTTCGCGTCCGACCTGGTGGGCGCCCTGGCCGACCAGGGCCACCCCGGACGGCTGGCGGCGCTGACCGCCGGGCCCGACGGCGGCGACCAGCTCGGCGCCCAGGTGCTCGGCCCGGCGCCGTTCCACCCCGGCACGCTGCGGGCGCTCCGCTCGGCCGCCCGGTCGTCCCGGGCGGTGGTGGCCCACGGGTCCAAGACCCTCCCCGCCACGGCCCTGGCGCTCGCCGGGAGCCGCACCCCGTTCGTCTACCGCAGCATCGGCGACCCGCAGGCGTGGTCCGGCTCGGGGCTGCGCCGGGTGCGGACCGCGGCGCTGCTGCAGCGGGCCGCCCGCGTGGTGGCCCTGTGGCCGGGCGCGGCCGACGTGCTCGGCCGGGTCCACGGGGTGCCGGCGGCGAAGCTGGCGGTGATCCCCAACGGCGTGCCGTCCGACCGCTTCCCCCCGGCCGACCAGGCCACCCGCGACGCCGCCCGGCTCGAGCTCGACCTCCCCGCCGGCGAGCCGCTGGTCCTCTACCTGGGGGCCCTGTCGCCCGAGAAGCAGGTGGGCCACGCCCTGGAGGCGGTGGCGGCGCTGCCCGGCGTGCACGTGGCCGTCGTGGGCGCCGGGCCCGACCGGGCGGTCCTGGAGGGCACGGCCGCGTCGCTGGGCCTCGGGGGCCGGGCGCACTTCACCGGCCCGGTCGAGAAGCCCCAGGCGGCGCTGGCCGCCGCCGACGTGGTGGTCCTGCCCAGCCGCACCGAGGGCATGCCGGGGGTGCTGCTGGAGGCCGGCTTCACCGGGCGGCCGGCGGTCGCCACCGACGTGGGCGGCGTCGCCGAGATCGTCCGCCCCGGCGAGACCGGCGTCCTGGTCGCCCCGGGCGACGTCCCGGCCCTGGCCGAGGGCCTCCGCACCGCCCTCGCCGACGCCACCGCGCTCGGCGCCGCGGCCCGGCGGCACTGCCTGACCCACTTCGACATGCCGGTGGTCGCGGCCCGCTGGGCCGAGGTCCTGGGCACGCTGTAGGCGTCGGGGCCGGTCGAGGGCCGGGCACAGGCTCGGGAGGGAGCTGGGGCATGGGAACGACGACCGCGACCGTCGACGCGGCCGGCGTGTGGCTGGCCGCGGGGCTGGTGCCCGAGCCCACCACCGGGTGGTTCACGGCGGTGGCGGTGACGGCGGCGCTGGTGGGCGTCGTGGTCTTCTGGCGCCGGCCCGCCGACTGGGGCCCGGTGGCCGGCGCCG
>DATCLV010000098.1:0-3528 GCA_036563745.1 Acidimicrobiales bacterium
GGCGTCGAGCTGGACGGGGTCTCGTCGTCGGCGGGTGGCGTGGGCGCCGGGGTCTGCTCGGGCTGCGGCGTGGGCGCGGCGGGCGGGGGCGGCGGCGCCAGCGGGTCGGCCGGCACGTCCGGCACCACGAAGACCTGCTCGGGGTAGATCAGGTCCGGGTCCTCGGGCGGCAGCAGGCGGTCGCGGTTGGCCTCGATCATCTGCTGCCAGTAGGGGACGACCTCGGCGTCGGTCGGGGCGCGCCCCCACTCGGCGGCCAGCTCGGCCTCGGCGAGGTCCCAGAAGTTGTCGCCGTGGGCGACGACGATGTCGTGCCCGCTGCCGCCCTGCCCGTTCGACGGGGGCGGCGTGGCGGTCGTGTCGGCCGGCGGCGGGGTCTGCGCCGGGGTCTGCGCCGACGTGGCCGGGGCCTCGGCGGTGGTCTCCGACGCCGGCGTGACCCGCGCGGTGTCCGAGGCGTCCGCCGAGGTCGACGCCGGCGTGACCGGCGCGTTGGTCGAGGGGGCGCTCGTCGAGGGCGACGCCGGGGTGGCCTGGTCGGCGGCGTCGCCGGTCACCGGGATCACCAGCACCCAGCCGGGGCGCACCGGCGCCGACGCGTTGGCCCACGTCTCGCCGTCGGGCTGCACGCGGTGCTGGTTGAGCTCCCAGATCTCGCGCCAGCGCAGGCCGTCGCCCAGGTGCTCCTCGGCCAGCGACCACGACGTGTCGCCCCGCTCGACGGTGATCGTGCGGGTGGCCTGGTTGGTGTCCTGCGGGGCGCCGGGGACGGGCTGGCCCTGGGCGTCGACGCTGACCGTCACGCCCGCCCCGGCGGCCGCCGACCACACGGTGCCCGGCGTGACGACGCTGCCGGCCTGCACCTCGACCGGGGTGGCCGGGGTGGCCGACGCCATCACCGGCATCGTCGAGGCCAGCGAGCTGAACGAGCCGAAGCTGACCAGCACCGAGCCGACGAGGCGGCCGGCGAGGCGCTGGATCGGGCCGCCGAAGTTCACCGACGAGGTGTGGCCCCGCACCTGGGCCGCGGCCTCGGCGATCACGCTGCCCACGAACAGGGCCCAGCTCAGCCACAGGGCCACCGTGAGCACGGCGAACAGGGCGTCGTCGGTGACGACGGTGGTGGGCAGGTCGCGGACCTGCTCCATCGTCGGCACCCCGGTGATGGGCCACTCGCTGTAGGTGAGCAGCGCCCACGGGATGCCGCCCACCAGACCAGCGAGGACCACGAGGGCACCGAGCATCTGCAGCAACGCCCGAACACGTCTCATGGCGCACCTCCTGGGCCGGTCGTCGGGGCGGGTGCCCCAAGGGAAGGGGGGACGAGGGCGGCGCCGCCCTCCTCCTGCCGATGCGCCCCAACCGTACGAAAAGCGCGGAGAGCCGTCGTCATGGCAAGGCCGCAGGATCCACCTGGATCGCCTCCGCGGTTGCCGTCACGTCGATGTTGAGCGTGCCCACGTCGAGGATCGACAGCGCCTCCACGTGGTGCTGGATCCGGACGGTGACGGTGAGCTCGTCCACGGTGATCGTCCGCGAGAAGCCGGGGAGCGCGGTGTACCCCTCGGTCTCGAGGAAGTCGTCGATGGCCTGCCGGGCCGCGTCCGGGTCGAGCACCGCCCGGTCCTCGGTCAGGTACACGCGCTCGTCGAGCCGGCTCGCGCCGAACCGGGCGGCCGCGGCGGCGGTGCCGTAGGCCTCGCTGCGGGCGCGCAGGACACGGCCGGCGTCGAGCGTGAACCCGAGCACGGCGGCGATGCTCACCGAGATCGCCACGGTCCACGTGGTCACGAACCCCCGGTCGTCGCGGCGCCTCACGGCTGCTCCCGGTAGGGGTCGATCACCTCGGTGGCCTCGGACTCGACCTCGTAGGAGCCGGGGAAGCCGAGCCCCGTGGCCTGGGACAGGTCGACCGTGCAGTTGATGGTCACGGTGACCTGGCCGGGGTCGCCGGGCGGGTCACCCGGGTCGTAGTCGTAGGAGAAGAAGTCGGCGTTGGTGCAGAAGCTGCCGCCGGCGTCGACCATGTCCGCCGCCTGGGTCTCCGCCTCGCCGGCCGCCGCCACCACGTCGCGCTCCACGCCGAAGCTCATCGTGCGCGCCGCGCTGCGGGCGGCCGCCTCGACGTTGGCGGCGCTGTTGTTCACCTTGCCGATGAACACCACGGCGACGATGAACATCATGTGGACCGGCAGCAGCGCCACCAGCTCGAGGGTGGCCGAACCCCGGTCGTCGCGGCGTCGCCTGCGGCTCACTCGACGATCCTCTCCTGCGGTGCCTGGAGCGTGACGGTGATGTCCTTCTGCAGGCCGGGGACGATCGACACCGGTTCGGCGATCACCGTGACGGTGACGACGTCACCGGCGACGCTCACCTGGATGTCCTGGACGTCGACCCCGCCCGCGATGTCGAGGAACTCGTAGGCCGCCGCCTCACCGGCCCCGGCCGGGGCGTCGTAGGCGCGCGCGGCCTCCAGCGCGTGGTGCGCGGCGGCGGTCGCGACCGACCGGCCGTGGTACCAGAAGCTCACCTGGATCACGGTGAAGAACAGCGTGAGCACGATCGGCATCAGCGCCACGCTGGCCGCGATGGCGCCGACGTCCCCGCGGGCGCGCCTCGACATCAGAGGGTGCTCCCTCCCGGGACTACCAGCCGACGTCGATGGTCGAGATCTTGTCGAGGAGCCAGGGGCCGAGGAAGGCGCCCACGCCGACGGCGGCCGCCGCCATGAGGCCGATCATCGCGACGTCGTCGGTGACGCCGCCCTCGTCGTCCCGCCGGGCCTCGCGCCAGGCGTAGGCGACGAAGCCCAACCAGTCCCGGGTGGATCGGATGATGCTCATCAGCGTGTCTCCTTGGGTCACAGCGGGCTCAGCCGCCGATCTGCAACATCGAGGTCACGGCGGGGTAGCCGAGGAAGATCAGGAAGCCGAGGACGAGCAGCACGCCCGGCAGGCTCATCCGCTCGGTCGTGGCCGCCGCCAGCTCCTCGGTCTCGGCGATGATGCGCTGGCGGATCGTCTGGCCCTTGGCGCTCACCGTGTCGCGCACCGACGCGCCCTCCTCGCCGGCCAGGCTGACCGTGTTGGCGAGCTCGTCGAGCTCGACGATGCCGAGGTCGCGGCCGAGCTCGGCCAGCGCCTCCCACGGGGTGTCGCCGCGGACGTAGCCGCCCCGGAGGGCGCCGCGCAGCAGGGCGAACGCCCAGCCGTCGCCGGCCGAGGCCGCGGTCTCCATCGCCTGCTCGACGCCGCGCCCGGCGGCCAGGTTCATCACCACCACGTCGCACCACGACGACAGGGCGTGGGCGAAGGCCCGGCGCCGCTCGGCCGCCTCCTGGCGGAGGCTGGTGAAGGGCAGGACGACGGCCAGCGGCACGCCGATCAGCACCGCCATGCCGGGCACGATCGGGGGCAGCTCGTTGCCGCCGAGGCGGGCCATCACGCTGATCCACGGGCCGCCGAGCAGGGCGAACAGCGCGTAGGACACCACGCGGGCGGCGTGCTGCTCGGGGGTGCGGCCCACGAT
>DATCLV010000675.1:0-2329 GCA_036563745.1 Acidimicrobiales bacterium
ACGAACCTGCCCCCGAAGCGGGGAGCCGGCTCCCCGCTTCGGGGGCAGGTTCGTGGTTCGGCACCCCCGCCCGTCGTCGGTCGGGTGGCCCGGGGTAGGTTCGCCGGGGTGACGCCTTCCTCGCCCTCCCCCGCGTCCCCCTCCGCCGCGTCCCCGCCGGAACCCGACGACCCGTTCGCCCTCGCCCGGACCACCGCCGAGGCGCTGGCCGAGCGGACCGGCGTCGACGGCCACGACGTGGCCGTCATCCTCGGCTCCGGCTGGCGGCCGGCCGTCGACCGGCTGGGCTCGCCGGTGGCCGACGTCGCCACCTCGGCGCTGCCGGGGTTCCCCGAGTCGACCGTGGTGGGCCACGGCGGCGGGATCCGGTCGCTGGTCACCGGCGGCGGGTCCCGGGTGCTCGCCTTCGTCGGTCGGGTCCACGGCTACGAGGGGCACGCCCCGACCCGGGTGGTCCACTCGGTGCGGGTGGCGTGGGCGGCGGGTTGCCGGGTGGTGGTGCTGACCAACGCGGCGGGCGGCATCCGGGAGGGGCTGTCCGTGGGGCAGCCGGTGCTGATCAGCGACCACCTGAACCTGACGGGCGCGTCGCCGGTGTCGGGGGTGATGCCGGCCGACCTGCCGTCCCGGTTCGTCGACCTCACCGAGGCCTACTCGCCCCGCCTGCGGGCGCTGGCCACCGAGATCGACCCGTCGCTGGCGTCGGGGGTGTACGCCGCCCTGCCGGGGCCCCACTACGAGACGCCGGCCGAGATCCGGATGCTGCAGGTCATGGGCGCCGACCTGGTGGGTATGTCCACCGTGTGGGAGACGATCGCCGCCCGCCACCTGGGGCTCGAGGTGCTGGGGCTGTCGCTGGTCACGAACCTGGCGGCGGGGCTGTCGGGCGAGCCGCTGTCCCACGAGGAGGTCCTGGAGGCCGGCCGGGCGGCGGCCGAGCGGATGGGCAGCCTCCTCGCCCGCATCGTCGACCGCCTGTGACGCCATGACGACGTCGGCTGCGCCCCCCTCGGGGACCGACGACGACGCCCTGCTGACCCAGGCCCGGGCGTGGCGGGACGACGACCCCGACCCCGAGACCCGCGCCGAGCTCGACGCGCTCCTGTCGGCCGTGACGACGCCGGCCGGCTCCGCTGCGCCCGACTCCGATGCGCCCGGCCCCGCGGAACCCGGGGGCGATGCCTCCGGCACCGGCACCGGTCGGCCTGGCCCCGACGATCCGGTCGCGACCGGCGCCGACACTGACGGCCGCGGTACGGGCGGCCCTGCGGCGGGCGATCCCGCCACCGCAGGTGCCGACACCGGTCGGACCGGCGCGGCGAACCCGAGCGCCGACGGACCCGGTACGCCCAGCCTCGTTGCGCCCGGCTCCGATGCGCCCGGCTCCGGTGTGGCGGGCCCCGCGGAACCCGGGGGCGATGCCTCCGGCACCGTCACCGGTCGGCCCGGCCCCGACGATCCGGTCGCGAGCGATCCCGACACCACGGGCGCCGACACCGGTCGGGTCGGCGCCGCGGACCCCGACACCGACGCCGATGTCGTCGCCCGGCGCGCCCGCGACGCCCGGGCGGCCGCGCTCGCCGACCTCCGGGACCGGTTCGCCGGGCGGCTCGAGTTCGGCACCGCCGGCCTGCGGGGCGCGATGGGCGCCGGGCCCAACCGGATGAACGAGGCCGTGGTCGTCCGGGCCACCGCCGGGCTGGCCGCCTACCTGGCCGACCAGGGCCAGGCGGGGCAGCCGGTGATCATCGGGTTCGACGCCCGCCACCGGTCGGCGGCGTTCGCCCGGGCCACTGCGTCGGTGCTGGCGGCGGCCGGGTTCCCGGTCCTGCTGGCCGACCGGCCGGTCCCGACCCCGGTGCTGGCCTTCGGGGTCCTCCACCGGGGCTGCTGCGCCGGCGTGCAGGTGACCGCCAGCCACAACCCGCCGGCCGACAACGGCTACAAGGTCTACCTGGGCGACGGCGCCCAGATCGTCCCGCCGGCCGACGCCGAGATCTCGGCCCGCATCGACGCCGTCGGTCGGGTCTCGGAGGTGCCCCGCGACCCCGCGTCCTCCCTGATCACGCCGGTGGGCGACGACCTCGTGGCCGCCTACGTCGAGGGCGCGGTGGCCACGGCGCTGCGGGCGCCCGACCGGCCCCGGGACGTCGGCGTCGTCTACACGCCGCTGCACGGGGTGGGGCGGGACGTGGTGGTGCGGGTGTTCGGGGCGGCCGGGTTCCCGGCCCCGGAGGTGGTGCCGGAACAGGGGGACCCCGACCCAAACTTTCCCACCGTCGCCTTCCCGAACCCGGAGGAGCCGGGGGCGCTCGACCTCGCCCTGGCC
>DATCLV010000682.1:0-6098 GCA_036563745.1 Acidimicrobiales bacterium
GGCGATCGCCATGACCCCGACCACCAGCGAGATCGCCCCGCCCACGAACAGCCAGCCCCACCCCCGGGGCTTGTCGGTCAGCGCGGCGGCCGCCCGGACCGCGCCGGACACCAGGAGACCGATCGCCGTCACCACGGCCAGGGCCCACAGGGTGATGCCGGGCCACGCCACGGCGACGATGCCCGCCACGATGAGCAGCACGCCGGCCGCCATGCTGAGCGACCGCCGGTAGCGGGTCCAGCCGAGCAGCTCCTCGACGCCGGAGAAGATCAGGCCGAAGGCGATGAACAGGGCGAGCGTCTCGACCGCGACCACGAGGTCGAACAGCAGGATCATCCCGAGCACCACCGAGGCGATGCCGACGATGAGGAACAGCCACCACCGGGACGAGGCGGCACGGAGCTCCTCGCTGGATGGCAACCCGGCGTCGAAGCCGCCGGCTGCGTACTGGCTCATGGCGAACTCCTCTCTCGCCCGCCGCCCGGGAGCCTACGGCCGGGCACGACGTCCCCCACCAGGGGGAGCGGGCGTCGTGCCCGGCCTCGCCCGGCCTCGCCCGTGACCGTCACAGGGGGCACGTAACCTCGGGGCGATGGATGCGAGGGCGTGGTCTCCCGGTCCCGCGGCCCTCGGGCGCGGCGTGGTGGTGCTCCCGGGTGGGGCCGTGCCCCCGGTCGCCGAGGCGTGGCCGCGCCTGCGGGTCGACGACGCCGTGCTGGCCGATCCCACCGAGGCGCTGGCCTGGCTCGACGCCGCCTGGCGCAGCCGGCAGCCGTCGGTGGTCGAGCTGGCGGTCCCGTTCGCCGACGTGAAGGCGCCGGAGGTCGACGAGCGGCCGCCCTACCGGCTGGCGCCCGACTTCGAGTTCGCCCGCGAGCGCCTGCACTTCCTCATCTGGGCCAACCGCTACGACGGCCGCGCCCCCGACCAGCCGCCCCGCTGGCACCACGCCACCCGGGCGGTGCGGCTGGGGGCCACGGCCGTCGAGCCGGGCACCGGCCGCGACGGCACCGCCGGCGGCGGCGACGCCGCCGGCGAGGTCGTGCTGCCCGACGGCACGCCGGCTTGGATCGACGGTGGCCCGCGGGTGGCACCCGGCGACGGCGACCGGGGCGCCACCGGCTTCCCGACCGTCGTCCACGTGAACCAGCTGTGGGCCGAGCAGCTCACGCCCGACCGGTGGCGCCCCCCGGCCGACGAGCTCGCCCCCGACCAGCTAGCCGCGGTCGCCCACGCCGGCGGCCCGGCGCGGGTGCTGGCGCCCGCCGGCTCGGGGAAGACCCGGGTGCTCACCGCCCGGCTGCGCCACCTGCTGGCCGACCGGGGCTGGGCCCCGGGCACGGTCACCGCGCTGGCCTACAACACCCGGGCCGCCGAGGAGATGCGGTCCCGGACGCGCGACCTGCCCCAGGCGCAGATCCGCACGCTGCACGCCCTCGGGTTCGACCTGCTGGGCCAGCACCACGGCGGCCGGCCCCGGGTGCTCGACGAGCGGGCGGTGCGGGGCCTGCTGGAGGGCCTGGCGCCGGTGAAGCCCCGGGCCAACGACGACGTCTACGCCCCCTACCTGGAAGCGCTGGCCGAGGTGCGCAGCGGGCTGGTGCCGCCCGACGACGTCGAGGCCGCCCGCGACGACGTGCCCGGCTTCGGCCAGCTGTTCGGCGCCTACCGGGAGCGGCTGCACGAGATGGGCGCCATCGACTTCGACGAGCAGGTCTACGGCGCGGTCGAGGTGCTGCTGCGCAACCCCGAGCTGCGGCAGCGGGCCCAGCGACGCTGCGGGCACCTGCTGGTCGACGAGCTGCAGGACCTGACGCCGGCGCAGCTGCTGATGATCCGGCTGCTGGCCGCCCCGGCCTACGACGTCTACGGGGTCGGCGACGACGACCAGGTGATCTACGGCTACGCCGGCGCGGACCCCCGGTTCCTCGTCGACTACTCGTCGTTCTTCCCGGGCGCCGCGGCCTACCTGCTGGAGGTCAACTACCGCTGCCCGCCGGCCGTGGTGGAGGCGGCGTCGGCGCTGCTGTCGTACAACCACAAGCGGGTGCCCAAGGAGATCCGGGCCGGCCGCCCCGCCGGCGACGACGGGGACGACGCCGCGCCCGGGCTGGTGGTCGAGCGGCACGGCGACGCCGACATCGGCGGACGCCTGGTCGAGGTCGTGCAGGAGGCCCTCGACGAGGGCGCCGCGCCGGCCGACGTCGCCGTCCTCACCCGGGTCAACGCCGGGCTGCTGGCCCCGCAGGTGCTGCTGGGCGAGGCGGGCGTCCCGATCCGGCCGGCGGTCGGCGAGCGGATGCTCGACCGCACCGGCACCCGGGCGGCGCTGGCGTGGCTGCGGCTGGCCGACGCCGCCGGCCGCGACGACGGGCGGGCCGGGGGCTGGAGCGACGCCGGGGCGCTGCGGGGCCCCGACCTGGCGCTGGTGGCCCGGCGGCCGTCGCGTGGCCTGCGCCCCGGGCTGCTGCGGGCGCTGGGCAACGGCCAGTGGGCGCTGTCGCGGCTGGGCGGGTTCGCCGCCGGCCTCGACGACGACCGGTCGCGCAACGCGCTCACCGGCCTCTACGACGACCTGGTGCTGGTGGGCAACCTGGCCCGCGACGGGGCGTCGGTCGCCGAGATCCTGCTGACCGTCCGCGACCGGGTGGGCCTGGCCACGGCGCTGACCCGCCTCGACGACGCCCGCTCGGCCCCGGGCGGCGGCCACGTCGACGACCTCGACGCGCTCATCACGGTCGCCCGCGCCTACGACCGCCCGGCCGGCGGCGCCGCGTCGAGGGGCGCCGGGTCGCCGTGGCAGGGCGTCGGCGGGTTCGAGGGCTGGTTGCGGGAGCGGCTGCAGTGGGGCGGCGGGCCGCCCGACGAGGCCGCCGGTCCCGGTGTCACGCTGTCGACGGTCCACCGGGTGAAGGGCCTGGAGTGGCCGGTCGTCGTGGTGTGGGACGCCAGCGACGGGGTCATGCCCCACCGCCTGAACCAGGTGGGCCGGTTCCTCGAGGAGGAGCGCCGAGTCTTCCACGTGGCGCTCACGCGGGCCGGGCAGCGGGCCGTCGTGCTGGCCCGGGCCGGGAGCCCGTCGCCGTTCCTCGACGAGCTCACCGGCGAGGCGGCGCACACGGCGCCCGAGCCCGAACCCGAGCGGCTGGTCCGGTCGCGCTCGGCGCCGGCGGCCGCCGGCAAGGGCCGCGCCCGGGCGGGCGGCGGCGGGGGCGGCGGGGGCGAGCTGACGCCCGAGGCGACGAAGCGGGCCGACGCCCTCCGCGAGTGGCGCCGGAACCGGGCCAAGGCCGACAACGTGCCGGCCTACGTGGTCGTCAACGACCGTCACCTCGACGGGATCGCCCGCCGGAACCCCCAGTCGCTCGACGAGCTGCTGCGCTGCGACGGGATCGGTCCCACCAAGCTCGACCGCTACGGCGACGAGATCCTCGAGGTGCTCCAGTCGGTCTGACCTGGCCGGCCGGGAGCCGCCGCGCACCACCGGGCGCGGGAGAGGGCCGCCTCGGGGGCGGCGCTCTCCGGGTTCGTGGGTCAGGCTCGGGGTCGGCGGGCGGTCAGTGCCAGTCGCTGATCTGCACGTCGCGGGGGCTGGGAGCGCCCTCGCCGGTCTCGACCAGCTGCTTGAGGCTGAGCAGGAACGTCGCCCACTTGGTGCTGCAGTGGTGCAGGAACTCGTTGGTCTCGCGCCAGCCCTCGTGCCGGAACAGGACGATCGTGTGGTCGCCGTCCTGGCGGAGCTCCCAGTTGACGTGGGTGCCGACCCACTCGGGCGGGCCGTCGACCACCTCCCAGCGGACGAGCTTGCCCGGCTCCTGCTGGGTGACCTGCATGTCGAAGCCGCCCTGCGGGAACCGGAACCGGATCACCCCGCCGGTGTCGGTGGAGCCGGTGGTGTCCTCGGTCCACCAGCCGGCCAGGCCGTCGATGGTGGTGAGGGCGTCGTAGACCCGCTCGGGCGAGCCCTGCTCGACCCCGATGCGGTGCCGGATGTCGATCATCGTCATTCCTCTTTCTGGGTGTGGCGGTCGGTGGGGTTGCCGTCGTCGCCGGCATCGCCGGCATCGAGGCGGCGCTGGATCGCCTCGGCGATCCGCCTGATGCGCCGGAGCCGGGCGTCCCAGGCGGCGCCCACCTCGGTGAGCTGGGCGACGGCCCGGGCGAGCTGGGCCTCGTCGACCCGGTACTGCTTCTCGCGGCCGACGGCGCCGGCGTGCACCAGGCCGACGCGGTCGAGGACGGCGAGGTGCTTGGCCACGGCCTGCCGGGTGACCGGGAGCTGCTCGCTGAGGCTGGTGGCGGTCCCGACGCCCTCGCTGAGCAGCAGGTCGAGCAGGCGCCGCCGGGTCGGGTCGCCGACGGCCGACCAGAGGTCGTCGTCGACCACCACGCTCATGCGCCGGCCTCCGCGGCGACGGTCGGGGCGTAGGCGGCCAGGCGGGGCAGGTAGTGGTCCCAGCCGGTGACGTGCTCGGCGTGCTCGGCCGCGGCCTTGGCCTGGCTCCAGCCCCGCTCGTAGAAGCCGCGCTCGGTCATGCGGAGGCGGGTGCCGGTGCCGGCGGGCTCCAGCTCGAACTCGACCAGGAGCGAGTTGCCGGGGGCGGCGGCGACGCCCTCGTCGTGGGTCCACCGGAACGAGAACCGTCGGGGCGGCTCGGCGTCGACGACGGTGAACTGCACCCAGGTGAGCTCGCCCTTGGCCGGGTCGCCGAAGCCGATGCGGCCGGCCTCCCCGGGGACCACGGTGGTCTCGGCCTCGTCGGGCCACCACGCCTTCAGGTGCTCCGGGCTGCTGATCACGTCGAAGACGACGTCCACCGACGCCTCGATGTACAGCTCCCGCTCGATCGTGCCGTGTTCCACTGCCGCTCCTTCTGCAACCATCGGTTGCGATGGTATCGACAGCCCGGCCGTTTCGCAACCAATGGTTGCGTGAAATCGTCGACGGGAAGCCGGCGCCGCGGCCCGCCTACAGGTCGGGGAAGGGGAGGGCCAGGTTGGGCCCGTTGAGGCCGCCGTCGATCTCGAGGATCTTCCCGGTCAGGTAGGCACCGGCTGGCGACACCAGGTACAGGACGCCGGCGGCGATGTCCTCGGGGTCGCCGATGCGGCCCAGCGGCGTCGACCGCTCCATCTCGGTGCGGAGGGCGTCGTCGGTGAGGACGATCTCCAGCGCCGAGGTGGCGGTCGAGCCCACGGCGATGCCGTTGACCCGGATGCGGGGCGCCAGGTCCAGCGCCGCCAGCCGGGTGTAGTGCGACAGCGCGGCCTTCGCCGTCCCGTAGGCGGCGTAGCCCCGGCCGGCCACCCGGCCCATCGTCGAGGAGATGTTGACGACGGCCCCGCCGGGGGCGTCGCCCTCCAGCATCCGGGGCACCGCGGCCCGGGTGAGGGCGTGGGCGGTGGCGACGTTGAACGAGAACGCCTCCACCATCCGGCGCGGCGACGTGTCGAGGAACGCCCGGGGCATGGCGCCGCCCAGGTTGTTCACCACGATGTCGAGGCGCCCGAACGCGGCGACGGCCGTGTCGGCCAGGCCGGCGACGGCGTCGAAGTCGCTCAGGTCGGCCACCACGACCTCGGCTCGCCGCCCGGCCGCGGCCACCTGGCCGGCCACGGCCTCCAGCTGCTCGGCGGTCCGGGCCGCCACCACCACGTCGGCGCCGGCCTCGGCCAGGGCCACGGCGGCGGCCGCGCCGATGCCCCGGCCGGCGGCGGTCACCACGGCCACCTGCCCGTCGATGCGGAACCTGTCGACGATCGTCACGCGCTCCCCCTCCGAACCCGACCCTGTCGGGTCTGACGGACCGTCAGGTTAGGGCGGCGGGACCGGCGGAGCCCTCAGTCGGCCTCGGGGAGGCGGATCACCACCACCGGGCAGGCGGCGTGCTGCACGACGGCGCTCGCCACCGAGCCGATGAGGAACCGGCGCAGGCCGGTGCGGCCGTGCGAGCCCACCACCAGCAGGTCGGCGTCGGCCGCGATGTCGACCAGCGTCGCCGCCGCCGCACCGGGCACCGCCGTGCGGGTGACCTCGGGAACCTCGCCCTCCATCTCGGCCAGGGCCTCGTCGACCAGCGCGTCGAGGTGCTCGCGGG
>DATCLV010000683.1:0-1667 GCA_036563745.1 Acidimicrobiales bacterium
CTCGGACTCGGTGAGGAAGGCGGACGAGCCGGGGCGGGTGGGGGTGCCGGAGCGGCGGAGGGTGCCGGGGACGGGGTGGCCGTCGACGGTGAGGGTGGCCTCGGCGCAGGGGGCGAACACCAGACGCAGGCCGTGGGGGACCCCGTCGAGGGCGAAGTCGTCGGTCGCGAACGGGCGTCGGTCGAGGACGCCGGACCACGTCACCTGGACCGGCCCCGCGTCGCACCGCCCGCCCGACGCCAGGTCGATGTCGACCGTCACCGGGTGGTCGACGTGCTCGACGTGCTCCGGGTCGGGCCACGGGAGGCCCTCGGCCTCCGGGAAGTGCCGGACGAACCGTTCGGCCAGCCAGCGGCACAGCGCCGGGTCGTCCCCGACCGTCCGCACCCGACCGTCGTGCCACAGCACCACCCCGGTGCCCCGCCCCTGCGGCGACCAGTCGACCCGCCACACGGACGCCAACGCCACCACCTCGTCGCCGTCGAAGAGCTGCACCGCCGGGTTGGCGCCGACGAGGAGGATCGATCGATCGGGGTCGGACGACATCGCACCAGTCAACCCCGAACACCGGCCATCGCCGGGGCGCGCCGGTAGGGTGCCGGCGGCCTGCAGGTACGTCGTCGGAGGAGGAGCGCGTGTCGGAACCGTTGCTCGGGGAGTTGCTCGGCGGGTTGAACGAGACGCTGGGCGTGGAGTTCCGGGAGGTGAGCCCCGACCGGGTCGTCCTCGCCCTGGAGGTCGGGCCGCAGCACCACCAGCCGCACGGCATCGTCCACGGCGGCGTGTGGTGCTCGCTGGTCGAGACCGCCGCCAGCGTGGCCGCCAGCGCCTGGTACGGGGACCGCGGCCGGATCGTCGGCGTCGCCAACCAGACCGACTTCCTCCGCGCCATCCAGGAGGGCACCGTCACCGCCGCCGCCACCCCCGTCCACCGGGGACGGCTCCAGCAGCTGTGGATCGTCGAGATCGTGGACGACACCGGCCGACTCGTCGCCCGCGGGCAGGTGCGGGTCCAGAACCTTCCCTCCGACCCGGACGCGCAGCGCTAGTTCCGGCGGCGGCTCAGTCGTCGTCCCGGCGGCGTCGCCGGAGACGCTGGGCCCGCTCCCGCTCCTCCCGTTCCTCCTCCAGCCGGCGCCGTCGCTCGCGGGCCTGCTGCTCGCGCTGGAACACCGCCCGGGCGTCGGCGACCGTGCGGAGACGGCGGGGCTCCCGGAGCCTCGGGACCTCGGGGTCGTCCATGCCGACCTCGGCGCCGGTGCCGGCGACGCCACCGGCACCGGGCGCCGCACCGGGGAAGGGGACGGGCTCCGGCGGTGGGGGCGGGATGTCCGGCGGCAGCGGCGGCGCGACCGGCGGCGGCGGTGGGGGCAGGTCGAGCGGCCGGTGGGGTGGTGGCGGCAACGGCGGTGCGTCCGGATCCCGGCGCGGCCGCTTGGCCCGGCCCCTCGGGGCGACCGGCGGCGCATCGCCGGCCACCGGCGTCGGGTGCGGGTCGACCGGGAAGGGCGGCTGGTCGAGCGGCGCGGGCTCGGCGAGGTAGCGGCCGCTCGACGCCGGTTCGCGGTCGGGCTCGGGGTCGGGGGCCCCGTGGTGCGCGGCGGGCTGCGCCGGTGCCCAGGGTTCGGGCGGTTCGTCGGCCGGGGCTTCGGGGGCGACGTCGTCGT
>DATCLV010000687.1:0-1963 GCA_036563745.1 Acidimicrobiales bacterium
CCTTGCACCCACCACCAGCAGGCTCGACAGCAGCGCCCGTGCCGCTCGCCGCCGACGCGGCCGCCGTGTCACCTTAGGTCCGTCTGCGATCCTGGTTCCCGGGCGAAGCCGCCAGGTTCGTGGTACACGTGGACACGCGAGTGGCGGGGCCGCCACGAGCGGGGGGAGGCGGCGCGATGCGACGGCCGGACCGTGGAGTCGATCGGCGGCAGGGGCTCGAGGGTGACCCGCGCCGCAGGCGGATGTCACGGGCGAGGAGGTGGTGGGTGCTCGCGCCCGCCGTGCTGGTCGCAGCGGCCGCCGCCCCGGCGCCGGTGTCGGTGGCCGCGGCCAGCCCGACCGCCGCCCGGGCCCAGGCGCAGGCCGCCGTCTCGATCGAAGTGACACCGTCGACGGGCCTGGTCGACGGCCAGGTGGTCGACGTGACGGTCCGCGGCGTCACGGCCCGGGGCAGGTCGGCATCGCGCAGTGCGACCACGGACTCGTCCCGCCCGGCCCGGTGGGCGGGCGCGTCGGCAACGGCGTGTACTGCCTCTGGTGGTACGGGACACCGGTCGGCGGCGAGGCGCACGTGTCGATCCCCGTGACCGAGAGGTACACCCGCTTCTATCGCGGCGAGAGGTACGAGACCCGCTGCGGCGGCGCCGGGCCCGACTGCTACCTGCTCGCCCTCGACGGCACCACGGTGCTGGCCGCCACCACGATCCACTTCGGGCCGCCCCGCGGCGAGCCCGCCGTCACCGTCACGCCCTCGACGGACGTCCGACCCGGCGACGTCATGCAGGTCACGGTCACCGGCCTCGGGCACCGGCGCAACGTGCGCGCCTCCCTGTGCACGCAGGCCGCCCTGGTCGAGCTCGAGCAGAACCCGGGCCTGCTCTTCCCGTTGTGCCAGTGGTTGGGATCGGGCGCGCTGCACGTGGACCCGCTGGAGGTCGAGGCCCCGCTGGTCGACACGTGGTGGACCAACCACGACGATCGACCACCCATCCAGCGGTGCGGTGCCCGGCCCGGCGGGTGCGTCGTCGTCGTGAGCGTCAACGACGACGGCGGGAACGAGATCCTGCTCGTCCACGACATCGACGTCGAGCCGGACCCGCTGACGCTCGCCCCCGATGCCCAGGAGGTCGGCGTCGCGCTCGACGCCTTCGCCTACCTCCCGGACCGGGCCGGTGAGACGGTGACCGTCGCCCAGTGCACGGCCCCCGTGCCGGCGACGGCATCGGGTCGCCGGTGCGCGCCCGGCATCGAGCTGACCCTCGACGACATCGGCGAGGGCGCGGCCCAGCTCGTCCCCGTCGAGGCGATCCGCGCCGCCGGCGCCGACAGCGGCGGCGCCAGTGGTGACGGAGATGGCGGTGACGACGTCGACTGCACCCAGGCGGCCTGCGCGGTCGCGGTCATCGGCGCCGACGGCGCCACCGCGGCCACCGCGCCGCTCACGGTCTTCCCCGCCGACGGTCCCCTGACCCTCGACGTGACGCCGAGCGGGCCGTACCACCAGGGGGACTCGGTCCAGATGGACCTCACCGGGACGCGCAACCTCCTGCTGTGGGTGGGCCAGTGCGCCGCCGAGGTGCTCGACGACCGGCACGTCGACGCCGGTCGCTGCAGCACACTCCAGGGCCACTGGGCCGGCAGCACCAACCCCACCCTGACGACGTGGCTCGACGCCACCCGCCGGATCACGACCAGCGCCGGCACGGACGTCGAGTGCTCCGAGCCCGACGCGTGCGTGTTCGCCGTCGAGAGCGACGCCGGCGACTTCGTCTGGGCTCCGGCCCAGACGACCGCCCCGCCCACCGCGTCGCTCGACCCGGCGACGGACCTCCTCGACGGGCAGGACGTGACCTACACGGTGACCGGCATCCGCCCCCAGGATTCGTACCCGATGCAGCGCTGCGACGGCCCCGATCCCGCCGTGGCGCGGTGCCTGCCGATGGGCGTCGACGCCGTGTCGGGC
>DATCLV010000014.1:0-3938 GCA_036563745.1 Acidimicrobiales bacterium
GGTGAGCAGGGCGAACATGGCCTCCGCCCGCGGCTCGGCGGCGAGGGCGGCGGCCAGGTCGTCGGGCACGGGCTCGTCGTCGTTGCCGTAGGCCCGGTCCCAGCGGCCGTCGGCCTTCGCCCGCTCGACCTCGGCCCGGCCGGCGGGGTGCATCCGGCCCTCCTCCTCCAGCCGGGCGACGATCGTCACGTTGACGTGCGACCAGGCGCTGTTCGGCCGCCGGGGCGTGTAGCGCTGGAGGTAGGTGGCCTCGTCGCGGCGGCGCGCCTGGCCGTCGATCCAGCCGTAGCAGAGCGCCTCCTCCAGCGCCTCGCGCCGCTGCAGCCGGGTGGGCTCGGTGACGCCCTTCTTGGCGGTCACCAGCCACACGCCGGCGTCGCGGGTGTGGTGCGCGTCGAGCCACGCCCGCCAGGCGGCGGCGTCGGGCAGGAGCAGCTCCTCGAGGTCGGGGCCGGTGGACGCGGTCGCCATGCGGCGAGCCTAAGGAGGCGAACCAGGGGAGTGGTGTCGGGGGCGGGGCGCGCGGAGCGGCGGTACGGTCCGGTCATGGTCGGTGACCTCCCCGCCACCTACGTCGCCACCCGCCAGGGCCTCCACGCCGTGGCCGAGCACGTCCTGGCGGCGGCGCTGCACCGGGCGACCGGGCGGATCGGGCTGCGACCCACGCCCGGCGGGTTCGGCACGCCGTGGTTCGGCGGGCGGCGGCTGGGGGTCGAGGGCGTCGACCTGGTGGTGGAGGAGCGGGACGACGCGGCCGGCGCCGGCTCCGGCGCGGCCGTGGTCCGGGCCCGCCGGGCGCCGCTGACGACCGTGGGGGAGGCGGCGACGTTCGCCGGCGTCGAGCCGGGGGCCCCGGCCGGCGTCTACCCGCCGGCCACGCCGCTGGTGCCCGGCGCCCCGCTGGCGCTCGACCCGGCGGCGGCCGCGGTCGTCCACGACTGGTGCGCGACGGTCGGGGCGGCGCTCGCGGTGTGGCGCGCCGAGCTGGTGGCCAGGGGCGTGCCGATCGCCGGCGAGCCGCAGCTGTGGCCCGAGCACTTCGACCTGGCCCTGGTGGCGGGGGAGGTGAACTACGGCGGCTCGCCGGGCGACGACGACCACGACGAGCCCTACGCCTACGTGGGTCCGTGGCGTAGGGACGGCCTGGCGGGGGAGTACTGGAACGAGCCCTTCGGGGCCAGCCGTCCCCGCCACGACCTCCCCGACCCCCGGACGGTGGTGGCGTTCTTCCGGGCGGCCAATCTGGAATAGCTCCTAGATTAGATTGGTTCTAAAGAGCATGAGCACGACGACCACAGCGACCACGACGACATCCGTACCGACGATCGACATCGGCATCACCCAGGAGGACCGGCAGCAGATCGCCGACGGTCTCGCCCGACTCCTGGCCGACACGTCGACCCTCTACTTCAAGGCGCACGGCTACCACTGGAACGTCACCGGGCCGCAGTTCCCGACGCTCCACGCCCTGTTCGAGGAGCAGTACCGGGACCTCCACGACTCGACCGACGTCATCGCCGAGCGCATCCGGGCGCTGGGCTTCCGGGCCCCGGGCAGCTACGCCGAGCTGCGGGAGCTGACCTCCGTGCCCGAGGCCGAGGGCACGCCGTCGGCCACCGAGATGGTCGAGGACCTGGCGCTCGGCCACGAGCAGGTGGCCCGGATCGCCCGTGAGCTCGTGCCGCTGGCCGAGCGCACCGGCGACCAGCCGACCCTGTCGCTGCTGAGCGACCGCCTCGCCGCCCACGAGAAGGCGGCCTGGATGCTCCGCGCCACCCTCGCCTGACCCGACGACGTCACGGCTCGGAGCCCCACCCCCACGCCGGGGGTGGGGCGTCGCCGCGCTCGGCCCCTAGCCGGCGTCGGCCAGGGGTGCGAGCCGCGCCACCGCCTCCCGGGCGTCGTGGAGGTCGCCGCCGTGGCGGGTGAGCACGTCGTGGGCCGCGCCGGTCTCCCGGTGGAGCAGCCCCAGGAGGATGTGCTCGGGGCCGAGCGACCGGTGGTGGAGGTGCAGCGCCTCACGCAGCGTCAGCTCCAGCACCTTCTTGCTGCTCCGGTCGAACGGCAGGTGACCACGGGGTCGGCCCCCGGCCCGGGCCCGGTCGAGCGCGCCGGGGCCGAAGGCGTCCTCGACCTGACGGCGCACGGCGTCGAGGTCGATGCCCAGCGTCGAGAGCGCCTCGGCGTCGAGCGGCGGGCGCGGGCCGCGCTCGACCTCGGCGAGGTCGTCGCGGACGGCGGCCCGATCGACGCCCAGCTCGTCGAGGACGGCGTCGACCAGCGGGTCCTCGGCGTCGAGGAGCGCGTGCAGCAGGTGCTCCGGGCGGACCGCGTCGGCGGGCGCGTCCCGGGCGACCTCCTGGGCACGGATCACGGCCGCCCGGGCCGCCTTGGTGAACCTCTCGAACATCGTCGTCTCCTCGCTCAGAACCCGAGCCGGCGGTACTTCTTGTGGACGGCCTGCCGGCTCACCTGCAACACGTCGGCGATCTGCTGCCACGACCAGCCCTGCCGGCGGGCGTTGTCGACCTGGAGCTCCTCCAGCGTCTCGAGCAGCGACCGCAGGGCGGCGACGGCGGCCAGCCCGACGGCCGGGTCCCGGCTCGATGCCGCCGCAGCGACCTCGGTGGCTTCGCTCATGGCTGTCAACCTAGGTTGACACCGACGCAGTGTCAACCTGAGTTGACAACTTCGGACGGAAAGCGCGGCCCCTGACCGGTTGACCGCGGCGGGGGGCGGGAAGATGGCTGGTGTGCGAAACCTGACGGTGACGGCGGTCCTCGCCCTCACGCTGGCGGTCGCCTGCTCGAGCGGCGACGACGGCGACGACGTCGGCGGGGACGACACGACCGCCGAGGTCACCACGACGACGCCCGACGTCACCGCAGAGCCGGGGACGAGCGCCCCGACCACCGGCGGCGCCGAGGAAGTGCCCACCGCCTGCACCGAGCCCGTCGAGCGCGAGCAGCCCGCCAACGAGGGCCGGGTCGACGACCTCGACGGCGACGGCGAACCCGACACCGTCTGGGTCGCTTCGCCGGGAGGCGGGCTCCGGGTGCTCGGCGTCGCGACGGCCGCGGGCGGCGGTGCCAAGGTGGAGATCGAGTCGGCCAGCCCGGTGCCGATCCAGGTGCTGGTGGCCGACGCCGACGGCACGCCGCCAGTCGAGCTGTTCGTGAGCGACGGACGTGGCGTCCAGCTCTGGGCGTTCCAGGACTGCCGGCTGCAGCCCGTCACCGACCCCGGCGGCCGGCCCTACCTGTTCGACCTGGGCCTCCGGGGCTACGGGACCGGTGTGGGCTGCGTGGACGGCCAGCTGGTCGGCCTCAACGTGACCACCGAGGACGCCGACGGCACCGTCCACTGGGCCCGCACGGTCATCACCCGCGACGGCCTCGTCGCCGACGAGGGCACCACCACCGAGGGCACCTACCGGCGGCCCGGCGACGACGCGGCGATCGAGCTCCTCCACCAGGTGACCTGTGGCGACCGCACCCTGGCCGCCGACGGCATCGCCCAGCCCGACGAGTGACCCGGCCCGCGACGGCCGAGGCGGCGCGTCCCGGGGAGTAGCGGCGGCCCGTCGGGGTACGCGTGGAGCATGCCGAGGGCTGTCTGGAAGGGTGTCGTCTCGTTCGGCCTGGTGACGGTGCCGGTGAAGGCGTTCTCCGCGGTGCGCGACCACGACGTGCACTTCCACCAGATCGAGCGGAAGACCGGCGCCCGCGTGCGGAACAAGAAGGTGTCGGAGGAGACCGGCCGCGAGGTCGACGCCGACGACATCGTGATGGGCTTCGAGATCCGCAAGGGCGAGCACGTGACCTTCGAGGCCGACGAGCTCGACGAACTGCGGCCCGCCTCGAGCCGGGCGATCGACGTGACCGACTTCGTCGCCCTCGAGGACATCGACCCCATCTACTACGAGCGCACCTACTGGC
>DATCLV010000689.1:0-4130 GCA_036563745.1 Acidimicrobiales bacterium
GCACAGGTAGGCGAACTCGGCGTCCCGGGCGGCGTTCTCGGCGCCGACCACGAACTTCAGGCGCCCGCCCTCGAGGCCCTCCCGGACCAGGTTGTCGAGGCCGGCCTCGACGATCGGGATCTCGCCCCGGCTCAGCTGGGCCACCCGGTCCTCGTCGATGTCGGCGCACACCACGTCGTGGCCGAGGTGCGAGAAGCACGCGGCCGTGGTCAAGCCCACGTAGCCCGCTCCGATGACGGCGATCTGCGCCATGTGGGTGAACCTCCTGCCCCTAGCCTCGGCCGTGTCCGGCGTGGAAGGAGACGCTAGCCCGTCGTGGCACCCGCCCCCACCGCGCGTGGCCCCGGCACCCGGCCGCCGGCCGGCCACGCCCGACCCGCCGCGCCACCGGGCCGACGACCAGGGCGGCGACCGGGGCGACGACCCGCCCGCCACCGGGACGCCGAGCGCCGAGCCGACCCCGCGACCGCCCCGCAGGGTTACCGGGCGAAACCTTCCACCGACGGAACGCGGCCCGCGGCCGGGTCGCCAGGTACAGTCGCGGGCTGTCCTGCCGGGCTCCGGGAGATGAGGCTGTGCGCAACGCACTCGGTTCGGTCCAATCAGTTGTGGTGCTCGGTGGCGCCTCCGACATCGGCGCCGCGATCACCGAACGCCTCGTGCGCGACGGCTGCCGGTCGGTCGTCCTCGCCGGGCGCCACGCCGAGCGGATGGCTCCCGTCGCCGAGCGGCTCCAGGGCGCCGGCGCGAAGGTCGCGGTCACGGCCTGGGACGCGGTCGACATCGGCAGCCACGGCGACGCCGTGAAGGCCGCCTGGGACGCGCTGCCCGAGGGCGGCGACGTCGACTGCGTGGTCATGGCCGCCGGCGTGCTGGGCGAGCAGGCCCGCTTCGAGGCCGACCCGACCGCCGCCGCCGAGGCCCTCACCGCCAACTACACCGGTCCGGTCAGCACCCTGCTCCACGTCGCCCAGCGGCTCCGCCAGCAGGGCCACGGCACCATCGTCGTGCTGTCGTCGGTGGCCGGCGAGCGGGCCCGGAAGAGCAACTTCGTGTACGGGTCGTCGAAGGCCGGCCTCGACGCGTTCGCCCAGGGCCTGGCCGACTCGCTGGTCGGCTCGGGCGTGCGGGTGGTCGTCGTCCGCCCCGGCTACGTGCACACGTCGATGACCGAGGGCAAGGACCCGGCCCCCCTGGCCACCACCCCCGAGGCGGTGGCCGACGCGGTGGCCGGGGCGCTCGCGTCGGGCGGCAAGGAGATCGTGTGGGTACCCAACACCTTCCGCTACCTGATGGCCGTGTTCCGACACCTGCCCCGCCCCGTGTGGCGCAAGGTCTCGGCGAACCGCTGACGGTCCGGATGCGCGACGTGGGCCGCCGGCCATGACCGCCACCTCCGACCCCCCGACCCGCACGACGCCGCCCGCCGGCGCCGGCCGCGACGGGAACGGAGGGCCCGGCGACCACGGCGGCACGGCCGCCGCCCCCGCGGCGACGTCGCTGGGCGTGGGCCTGCTCAAGCTGGCCCGGCCCAAGCAGTGGATCAAGAACCTGCTGGTCTTCGCCGCCCCCGGCGCCGCCGGCATCCTCGACGAGATCGGCCCGTTCACCGACGCCGTCATCGCCTTCGTGGCCTTCTGCATGGCGGCCGCCGGCACCTACTACATCAACGACGCCCGAGACGTGGAGGCCGACCGCCTCCACCCGAAGAAGCGGTTCCGCCCCGTGGCCGCCGGCTCGGTGCCGGTGGGCCTGGCCTTCGTGCTGGGCGCGGCGCTGCTGCTCGCCGGCGTCGGCGTCGCCTTCCTGGCCAACGCCAAGCTGGCGGCGGTGGTGGTGGGCTACGTGTGCCTCACCACCGCCTACTCGAGCTGGCTGAAGTACATCGCCGTCGTCGACCTCACCGCGGTGGCCGCCGGCTTCGTGCTGCGGGCCGTGGGCGGCGCCGAGGCCACCGAGGTCGGCATCTCGCAGTGGTTCTTCATCGTCACGATCTTCGGGTCGCTGTTCGTGGTGGCCGGCAAGCGGGGCGCCGAGGCGAACGAGATGGGCGACGACGCCGGGGCGTTCCGGTCGGTCCTCGCCTCCTACCGGCCCGAGTACACGGCCTACGTGCGGTCGGTCACCTCCAGCGCCGTGCTGGTGGCGTACTGCATGTGGGCGTTCGACGAGGCCACGTCGGCCGCCATCGCCAACCCCGACGGCCTCCCCTGGTTCCAGGCGTCGATCGTGCCGTTCGTGATGGCCGTGCTCCGCTACGCCCTCGTGCTCGACCAGGGCAAGGGGTCCGCGCCCGAGGAGATCGTCCTGGGTGACAGAATTCTCCAGCTGATCGGGTTGGGCTGGGTCGTGGTCTTCGGGATCGGGGTGTACACGGCGTGATGGACGACGATCTGGAACTGGTCACGGGCTGGGGCCGCAACCCCACCACGGCGAGCCGGGTGGCCCGCCCCACCAGCCCGGACGAGCTGGCCAAGGCGCCGCTCGACGCCGGGCCCCGCGGCGTGATCGCCCGCGGCCTGGGCCGTGCCTACGGCGACGCCGCCATGAACGCCGGCGGGCTCGTCGTCGAGGCCAACGGGGTGTCCGGCGTCCTCGACCTCGACCCGGCCACCGGCATCGTCCGGGTCCTGGCCGGCACGTCGCTCGACGACCTCATGCGGGTCACGATCCCGCAGGGCTGGTTCCTGCCGGTCACGCCGGGCACGAAGTTCGTGACCGTGGGCGGGGCGATCGCCTCCGACGTCCACGGCAAGGACCACCACGCCGCCGGCACCTTCGGCACCCACGTGCGGTCGCTGGTGCTGGCGCTGCCCGACGGGACGAGCCGGGTGCTGACCCCCGAGGGCACGCCCGACGAGTTCTGGGCCACCTGCGGCGGCATGGGCCTCACCGGCACCATCATCGAGGCCACGGTGGCGCTGCGGAAGATCGAGACCAGCCTGATCTGCGCCGACATCGACCGGGCCCCCGACCTCGACAGCGCCCTGGCGATGCTGGCCGAGGGCGAGGCGAGGTACCGGGCGTCGGCCGCCTGGATCGACCTGGTGGCCCGCGGCCGCAACATGGGGCGCTCGGTGCTCTACCAGGGCGACTTCGCCACCCGCGAGCAGTTCGAGGCGCACGGCGGCAAGGGCGACCCGCTGGCATTCGACCCGCCCAAGGTGATCCCGGCCCCGCCGGCGCCGTCGGGCCTCCTCAACGGCCTGACCGTCCGGGCGTTCAACGAGCTCTGGTTCCGCAAGGAGCCCAAGCGTCGCCGCAACGACCTGCAGACGATCACGAAGTTCTACTACCCGCTCGACATGTTCGGGCACTGGAACCGGCTGTACGGCCCGCGGGGCTTCCTGCAGTGGCAGTGCCTGGTGCCGTTCGGGCAGGAGGACCTGCTGCGCTGGGTCGTCGAGTCGATCTCCGGCAGCCACACGGCCAGCTTCCTGGCGGTGCTGAAGCGGTTCGGGCCCGCCAACCCGGGGCCGCTGTCGTTCCCGGGCCCGGGCTGGACGCTGGCGCTGGACATCCCGGCCACCGGCCCGTCGCTGGCGTCGCTGCTGGCCGGGCTCGACCACCGGCTGGCCGAGAGCGGCGGTCGGGTCTACCTGGCCCAGGACAGCTGCCTGCACCCCGACCTGGTGCCGAAGATGTACCCCCGCCTCGACGAGTGGCGGGCGGTGCGCGACTCGCTCGACCCGGGCCGCAAGCTGGTCAGCGACCTCGCCCGGCGCCTCCGGCTCCTGGGCTGACCCAGGGGGCCGGCGGCAGGCCCGGGCGAGGCCGGCGTCACCGGCCTGACGACGTCACGCGTCCTGGGCCTCGCGCAACTGGCGGTAGGGGCTGTCCGGGATCGCGGCCAGCGTGGGCAGGACGTCGTCGGCGCTGAAGGCCCGCAGCGGGTCCTCGCGGACGGCGGCGTCCATGGCGGCGGCGTCGGCGCCGATCAGGATGCGGCGCTCGCCGGCCCGCACGCCGTCGAGGATCACCGTGGCCGCCTGGGCGGCGGTGACCGGGGCGCTCTCGCGGAAGCCGTCGTCCATGGCCCGCAGCATCTCCGCCACGTCGTCGTCGGAGACCTCGTCGGCCGACGACGGCATCCCCCTCGCCGCCATGAGCGCCCGGGCCTGGGCGATCTC
>DATCLV010000690.1:0-1506 GCA_036563745.1 Acidimicrobiales bacterium
CCCGCGACCGGGTCCACTCCAGCAGCGCCGTGAGGCCCGGGTCGATGAGGCCCCAGTCGTCGGTGCCGTACAGGGGCTCCAGGGTGCGCAGGCAGTAGACGCCGACCAGCGTCAGCCAGTCGCTCACCGGGTCCTCGGGGAACACGCTGTCGACCAGCACCACCTCGGTGCCGAGGTCCTCCAGCCGCCGCACCGCGGCCTCGCACACCGCCAGCACCTCGCTGTCGGCCTTGGCGTAGCCGAGCGTCGGTGACCAGCCCACCTTGCGGGGCGGGTTGAGGTCGTTGAGCGACCGGGTCCACGACGCCTCGGGCAGCGGCAGGGAGAAGAGGTCGGTGGGGTCGGGGCCGACGACGGCGTCGAGGGCCACGGCGACGTCCCGGATCCGCCGGGCCATCACGCCCTTGCTCGACAGCCCCGGCCAGCCCGGGGGCTGCTCACCGCCGGTCGGGACCCGACCGAGCGACGGCTTCAGGCCCGACAGCCCGCACACCGCCGAGGGGATCCGGATCGACCCGCCGCCGTCCGACCCGGTCGCCAGCGGCACCAGCCCGGCCGCCACCGCGGCCGCCGAGCCACCCGACGACCCGCCGGCCGACCGGTCGAGCGACCACGGGTTCTTCGTGGCCCCGAACAGCTGGTTGACCGTGTCGGCCTTCCAGCCCTGCTCCGGGGTGTTCGTCTTGCCGACGACGACGCACCCGGCGGCGCGCAGCCGCTCCACCAGCTGGGAGTCCTCGGTGGCGGGGTCGTCGTCGCCGTGGACCGCCGAGCCGTAGGTGGTGACGAACCCGGCGGCGTCCTCGAGGTCCTTCACCCCGATGGGCACGCCGGCCAGCGGGCCCACGTCCTCGCCCCGCGCCAGCCGCTCGTCGATCGCCGCCGCCTCGGCCAGTGCCGCCTCCCCGTCGACCGCCACGAACGACCCGAGCTTGGGGTCGTACCGCTCGATGCGGTCGAGGGCGGCCGACACGACCTCCCGGGCCGAGACCTCACGCCGGCTCACCTGGTCGGCGAGCCGGACGACGGTGGTGTCGCGAAAGTCCACGGGCGGGACGTTACCGATCCGACCCCGAGTTGAACCCTGTACTCGCGCGAGGCCGCGTAGTGTCGCCCGGATGGGGACGAGGCGTGTCGCACTGGCGGCGGTGTTCGTGGCGATGACCGCCGTCGTCGGGTGCTCCGGCGACGGCGACGACGAGACCGACGACAGCGACGACGGCAGCCTCGCCGACGTCCCCGCCGACGTCGGCGTCACCCTCACGTTCGCCCCCGACGCCGAGGCGTCGGTACCCGAGCTGGACCGGGCGGCGACCGTCGTCGAGGAACGGATCGAGGCCCTCGACATCGACGCCTCCGTGACCGCCGACGCCGAGGAGGGCACCGTGCGGGTCGCCGTGGCCGACGACGACCCCGACGTCGTCGACCAGGTCACCCGCACCGTGGAGACCCGGGGCGAGCTGCGGTTCCGCCCGGTCCTGGCCGAGCCGTCGGACGATGCCACAC
>DATCLV010000100.1:0-3178 GCA_036563745.1 Acidimicrobiales bacterium
GGCCGAAGTAGGTGGGGTTGGTGGCGCCCAGCAGCCGGAACCGCAGCCAGTCGGCGTCGTCGGGGCGGTCGCCGGCGTTGGGGGCGAGGAAGCCCTTGGGGGTGGTGTCGGCGCCGACGACCAGCGCCACGTCGCAGAGCCCGGCGAGGATGCGGGCCCGGGCGGTGTCGAGGGCCTGGGCGCCGGTGGCGCAGGCGGCGTAGCTGGTGGCGACGCGGGCGCCGCTCCAGCCGAGCGCCTGGGCGAAGGTGGCGCCGGCGACGTAGCCGGGGTAGCCGTTGCGGACGGTCTCGCCGCCCACCACGAACTGGACCTCCGACCACGGGATCCCGGCGTCGGCGAGCGCGGCCCGGGCGGCGGCGACGCCGTAGCGCACGAAGCTGTGGCCCCACTTGCCCCAGGGGTGCATGCCCACCCCGGCCACGACGACGTCGTCCCGGCTCATCGCCCGGCCTCCTCGCTCGACTCGCCCGGTTCGCTCGACTCGCCCGCCGCGGTCCCGTTCGACGTGGCGACCGGCTTCCACCGCCAGGTGAGGTAGGTGGTGTCGCCGTCGGTGTAGAGGGGCTCGACCACCAGCTCGACCTCGGCGCCGATGGTGAGGTCGTCGACGCCGTAGCCGTCGGCCACCTGGCCGAGCACGACCATGCCCTCGCCGTCGAGCTCGACCGCGGCGATCGCGAACGGCGTGTACTCCTCGCCCTCGCCGTGGCGGGGGATGTAGGGCGGGGGCGGCTGGTAGCGGGCGTCGGTGTAGGACCACACGCGGCCCCGCCGCGGCAGCTCCACCTCGTCGAGCTCCTCGCTCGCGCAGGCGGGGTTGGGGCAGAAGGTGGTCTGCCGGGGGAACGCCGCCGTCCCGCACGCCCGGCACCGGGTGCCGAGCAGCGCCGGCTCCGCCGAGGTCGTGAACCAGCCGTCGACGGCCGGAACTGCGCCGCTCCCCATCCGTCCCTCCCGAAGATCTGACGATGTGTCAGATGAGTGTGCCACAGGCCCGTGGTTTGGATCGAGTCCTGGCCCGGTGGTAGGAAACTTCAGCTGGCACGCGCCGAAGGTCAGGTTTTGAAGGACCCAAACTCCTCGATGCTGGACGGTTTGACGAAGTCGGAGCGCGAGGCGCTCAAAGCGATCTACCGCTTCACCCGCGACGGGTCGGAGGCGCACACGGGCGCGCTCGCCGAGTCGCTGGGCCTGTCGCCCGGCACCGTCACCACCCTGGTGAAGCGGCTCGCCGATCGCGGCCTCGTCGACCACCGCCCCTACCAGGGCGTCAGCTTCACGGAGAACGGGCGTCGTGCCGCCATCGCCGCCATCCGGCGGCACCGCATCGTCGAGCGCTTCCTCGCCGACATGCTGGGCTACGCGTGGAACCAGGCCGACGCGCTGGCGGTCAGCTTCGAGCACGACCTGCCGGCGGAGGTGGTCGATCGGCTGTTCGTGGCCCTCGATCGCCCGAAGACGTGCCCGCACGGGTTCGCCATCCCCGACGAGGCCGACCACGACCTGCCCGAGACACCGCAGCTGTACGACCTCTCCGTGGGGGACGTGGCCCACGTGGCCGTGTCCGGCAGCACGGAGAACGAGATCGTCACGTTCCTCGAGGACCTCGGCGTGGTACCGGGCGCCGAGGTCAGGGTGATCGAGAAGCACCCCTTCGACGGGCCGTTGGTCGTCGAGGTGGCGGGGAAGTCCCGCACCCTCGGCGAGCGGGTCGCCCGCCAGGTGTACGTGACGAGGACGCTGCACCGCCGCGCCGACGCCGCGACCGGTACCTGAAGCCCGAGAGACGTAGAGAGAGACAGAGGGAAAGACACCTATGCCCGCACTGTTCGCCGCCGAAGGCGGCTACCAGGACTTCACTCTTCGGGGAGGGGAGTGGTTCGTCCTGGTGGGCTCCGCCCTTACCGCCTTGCTCGCCATCGGCGTGGGCTTCCTGCTCATGCAGAGCGTGCTGAAGGCCGACCAGGGCACGCCCACGATGGTCGACATCGCCAAGGCGATCCAGGAAGGCGCGATGGCCTACCTGAAGCGCCAGTTCCGCACGATCGGTGTGATCCTCGTGCCGCTGGCCGTGATCGTCTTCATCACGTCGGTGGCGGTCGAGAAGCCCGACGGGACGGAGGCCCTCTCGTTCTTCGAGTCGGGCCTGTTCCGGACGCTGGCGTTCCTGGCCGGCTGCCTCATGTCGGGCCTCACCGGCTTCATCGGCATGGGCCTGGCCGTGCGCGGCAACGTGCGCACCGCCGCCGCGGCCCGGACCGGGAAGCTGGCGCCGGCCCTCGACGTCGCCTTCAAGACCGGCGGCGTGGCCGGCATGTTCTGCGTCGGCCTGGGCCTCATCGGCGCCACGCTGATCATGATGTCGTTCCAGAACTCGGCGTCGGCGATCCTCGTCGGCTTCGGGTTCGGCGGCTCGCTGCTCGCCCTGTTCCTCCGGGTCGGCGGCGGCATCTTCACCAAGGCGGCCGACGTCGGCGCCGACCTCGTCGGCAAGGTCGAGGCGGGCATCCCCGAGGACGACCCCCGCAACCCGGCCACGATCGCCGACAACGTGGGCGACAACGTCGGCGACTGCGCCGGCATGGCGTCGGACCTCTTCGAGTCCTACGAGGTGACCCTGGTCGCCTCGATCATCCTCGGCGTCCCCGCCTTCGAGCGGATCTTCCCGGACGACCCCGGCCTGTGGGCCGCGGGTGCCCTGTTCCCGCTGGCCGCCCGGGCCATCGGCGTGCTGGCGTCGATCGTCGGCGTCTTCATGGTGAAGGCCCGCGCCAAGGACAAGACGGCCATGGCGCCGATCAACCGCGGCTTCCTCACCGCCGGCATCCTCACCGTGCTCGGCACGCTGGCCGTGGCCCTCACCTACGTCGGCAATCCGGAGGGCGAGATCGACGGCGTCGGCCTCCGCATGTTCGGCGCGGTCGTGATCGGCCTCGTCCTGGCGCAGGTCGCCAGCCGCATCACCGAGTACTTCACCTCGACCGAGACGGCCCCGGTGCGGGAGATCGCCCAGGCGGCCGAGACCGGCCCGGCGACCACCGTGCTGTCCGGCACCGCGTCCGGCATCGAGTCGTCGGTGTGGGCGATCGTCGCCATCGCCGTGGCCATCGGCGCCGCCATCGGCCTGGGTGGCGGCGACACCCAGTTCTCGCTGTACCTCGTCGCCCTGTGCGGC
>DATCLV010000709.1:0-1768 GCA_036563745.1 Acidimicrobiales bacterium
AGCCAGGCCCGCCGGACGTGGGCCTCGACGGAGACCGGGGCCGGCGCCCTCACGATCGTGCCACCGGCGCTGTGGCCGGATCGGGCGACGCCGGCGCCGGCGTCGAGGTCGAAGCGTCGGCCGACCGGGCCCGAACGAGTCGGACCCGAACGAGCCTGGACAGGCCCGACCGGCGACCGGCAGCCGGTCTCGCCAGCCGGCTCCGCCCTCCCCGGGCTCCGTGGCGGTGGCCGGTTGGCCCGGCCCCAGGCGCCGGCGCGGTCAGGGCGGCGGGAGCGCCCGCAGCGCGGCCAGCGCGGCGTGGGCCAGGCGGTGGGTGCCGGGGTTGAGGCCGAGCCCGTCGAGCGCCGGCACCGCCACCCGCAGGCCCTCGATGCCGGTCTCCTCGGTCGCCTCCCGCAGCGCGACCGCCGGGAGCGCGGCGTCACCGTCGGCAACGCCGAGATGGCGCCGGTGACATGTCTACGGGGCGATCGGCATCGCCCTGCAGGTCGCCTTCCTGGTGGCCGTCGAGCGGAGGCTTCCCGCCCGGGTGTACTCGGACGCGCCGGATCGGTGCCGGCCAGAACGACGAAGGTGCACTCCCCGGCGCCCGGTCCCGGCCCGGTGCACCCCGCCAGGGGAGCGGGGCGTGGACCGGCCGGCGGGTCGCCCGGGGCGGTCGAGGTGGAGGTCAGTCGGTGGGGGTCGGTGGGGGTGACGACAGGCGGGCGAGCCACTCCCGCAGCAGGAGGGACTCGGCGTCGGTGAGGACGGCGGGGCCGTCGTCGACGGTGGCGGCCAGCGCCGCCGCGTGGCGGGCCCGGTCGGGGGGTTCGGCGGGCGCCTCGGTGGTCACGGCGGCCAGGACCGCCTCCCGGAGCCGGGTCGACAGCTCGGGGTCGCGGCGGTCGGGGTCGGTGGCGATCAGCGACAGCGTCGTCCCGACGCCGGCGGCCCGGATCATGTCCGCCGCCTGCCGCACGCTCGTGCGGAGCCGCCCGGCCTTGGCGACCCGCTCGACCATCTCGTCGAGGATCAGCGCCCCCTTCGCCACGGCGGCCGGCACCCGGGACGGGTCGGGGCTGCTGTGCATCGCGGTGTACAGGTGCGGGTGCTCCAGGCCGAACCCGACGTTGAGGTCCCAGCCGGCCCGCAGGTCGTCCACCGGGTCGTCGAGGCGGGGGCGGTTCCGCTTGGCGTCGAGGTACGTGTCGAAGCCCCGCTCCAGGACGGCGTCGAGCAGCCCGTCCATGTCGCCGTACATGCGGTAGATCGCCATGGGCTGGGTGCCGGCGGCCTCGGCGACGGCCCGGGTGGTCACGGCATCGGGACCCCCACGCTCCAGCAGTTCGAGCGCCGCGGTCTCGATGCGGGCGGCGCGGTCGAGCGCCGAGCGGTCGGGCTGCTCGGCCTTCGAGACCTTCGAGACCTTCGAGTCCTTCGTGGGCTCCCGGACGCGGGCCTTGTCGGCTGCCATGAGAACAACGATACCAATATCTCGATATCAGTGGTTGCAGGCAGGCGCGGGCGTCGGTACGTTGCCGGTGGTGACAGCGACATGATGTCACTGATAACAGCACCGCCCACCCCGTTCGGAGACGCCGCCATGACCGACCCCACCAGCACCAGCACCAGCACCAGCACCACCGGCGACCGGGCCCCCAAGGTCTGGCTCATCACCGGGGCCTCCCGGGGCTTCGGCCGCGAGTTCGCCCGGGCCGCCCTCGCCCGCGGCGACCAGGTCGCCGCCACCGCCCGGAACGTGGCCGCCCTGCAGGACCTCCAC
>DATCLV010000720.1:0-6659 GCA_036563745.1 Acidimicrobiales bacterium
GATCGGGCTCGACCCCCACGCCGACCACGCCGCCCTCGTCGCCCGCATCGGCGTGATGCTCCAGGACGGCGGCATCCACCCAGCGGCCCGGGTCGGCGAGCTGGCCCGCCACGCCGCCGCCCTCTACCCGACGCCCGCCGATCCCGGCGCCCTCCTCGACCGTCTCGACCTCACGCCGCTGGAACGCCGCACGTTCCGGCAGCTGTCGGGCGGCGAGCAGCGCCGGGTGGCGCTCGCCCTCGCCCTCGTCGGCCGGCCCCAGGTCGTGTTCCTCGACGAGCCCACCGCCGGCGTCGACCCCGCCGGTCGCCAGCAGATCCGGGCGATCGTCGACGAGCTGCGGCGCGACGGCGTGACCGTGCTGCTGTCGACCCACGACCTCGACGAGGCCGAGCGGGTCGCCGACCGGGTGGTGATCATCGACCACGGGCGGCTGGTCGCGGCCGGGACGCTCGACGAGCTCACCGGCGACGGCGGCGACGGCCACCTCAGCTTCCGGGCCCCGACCGGCCTCGACGTGGCGGCGCTCTCCGCGCACCTCGGCGTCGCGGTGGCCGAGCCCCGGCCGAACGAGTACACGGTCGCGGCGGCGTCGACGCCCCGGCTCGTCGCGGCCCTCACGGCGTGGCTCGCCGAGCAGGACCTGGCGCTCTCCGACCTCCGGACCGGCCGGCCGTCGCTGGAGGACGTCTTCGTGCGGCGCACGTCGAGCGGCACCGACCCCGAACCTGCCCCCGAGACGGGGACTGGGCTCCCCGTTTCGGGGGCAGGTTCGACGGACGCACCGGACACCGAGCAGGAGGGCGCGCCGTGAAGCCGCTCCTGGCCCAGCTGCGGCTCGAGCTGGCGCTCACCCTGCGCAACGGCGAGTCGCTGCTCCTCACCATGGGGATCCCGGTCGGGATCCTGGTGTTCTTCTCGCTGGTCGACGTGCTTCCCATCGACGGCGACGCGGTCGACTTCCTGGCGCCCGGCGTCCTCGCCATGGCGGTGCTGTCGACCGCCTTCGCCAACCTCGCCATCGCCACCGGCTTCGACCGCTCCTACGGCGTCCTCAAGCGGCTCGGCGTCACACCGCTCGGCCGGCCCCGGCTGGTGGCGGCCAAGGTGCTGGCGTCGCTGGCGGTCCTGCTGCTGCAGGTGCTGGTGATCGTCGTCGCCGCCCTGGCGCTGGGGTGGCGGCCCGAGCCGTCGCCGCTCCCGGTCCTGGCCGCCGTGGTGCTGGCCACGGTGGCGTTCGTCGGCGTCGCCCTCGTGCTCGCCGGGCGCCTGCCCGCGCTCGTGAACCTGGCGGTGGCGAACGCGACGTTCGTGGCGCTGCTGCTGTTCTCCGGGATGGTGTTCCCGCTGTCGGAGCTGCCCGGTGGGCTGCGGGGCGCGGCCCGCGCGCTCCCGTCGACCGCGCTGGCCGAGGCCCTGCACGGGGCGCTCACCGAGGGCGTCGACGTCCCCGGCCGGGTGTGGCCGGTGCTGGTGGTGTGGGCGGTCGCCGCGTCGGCGATGGCGGCCACCTTCTTCCGCTGGGAACCCGACCGCTGAGGGATCGCTGACGCCCGACCACCCGGGCTCCGCGGCACCCGTCGATGCCCGGGACGTCGCCCGCCGGGCGCTGCGAGACTGGGCGGCGTGACCGACGAGGCGGGCAACCCGCTCGACCCACGGGCCCGGCGCCTCTGGGCCCTCATGGCCGCGGCCGGCGCCGTCCTGCTCGGCGCGGTGGTCACGGTCGTGGTGCTGGTCGTGCGCGGCGCCGACGGCCCGTGGTGGGCCGGACCGGTGGTGGTCGCCGTCGGCGGGCCGCTGGGCGTCGTGCTCGCCCGGCTGGAGTGGCGGAGCTGGCGCTGGCACGACGGCCCGCAGGCCCTCGAGCTGCGCCACGGCGTGGTCTTCCGGGCGGCGTCCTCCATCCCGTACCGCCGCATCCAGCAGATCGACCTGGAGCGCGGCCCCCTCGACCGCGCGTTCGGCCTCACCCAGCTGGTGGTGCACACGGCGTCGGCCACGACCGACGCGCACATCCCCGGCCTCCACGCCGACGACGCCACCCGGCTGCGCCGCCACCTGCTGGACCGGGCCGGTGTCGACGACACCGTCTGACGACCCCGGCGGCCCTGGCGGCCCCGGCGGCCTTGCCGGCCGTCACGGCCCCGACGGCCTGCCCACGGGCTACCTCCTGGAGGCCCCGCCGCCGCTGGGGGTGGCCCGCCGGACGAGCCCGTTCACGGTCGGCATCGAGCTGGCGGCGCTCATCGCCTCGACGCTGCTGGAGCTGGTGTCCCGCCGGGCCGGCCAGGCGGAACCGCCCAGCACCCCGCTCGACCCGGGCCTCGCCACCCTGCCGCTGCTCGTCCTCGGACCCCGGGTGCTCGGCTGGTGGCTCCGGACCTACCGGCTCACCGACACCCACCTGGAGCTCGACGACGGCATCCTGCGCCGCCGCCACCGGGTCGTGCCCTACAGCCGGGTCCAGCAGGTCGACCTGCGCCAGAGCCTGCTGGCCCAGATCTTCGGGCTGGCGGCGCTCCGGATCGAGACCGCCGGGGAGGGCGGCGCCGGCGCCGTGTCGCTGCGCCTCCTCCGCCTCCACGACGCCGCCTCGCTCCGCCGCTTCGTCCTCGACCGCCGCGACCACCAGGCCGGGAGGCGGGACGCGCCCGGCGCCGACGCCGGAGAGGCCGGGCCGGCCGGAGCAGCCGGGGTCGAACGTCCACCGCCCCTCGCCTACGAGCTCGCCCGCATGACCCCCGGCGACCTCGCCGTCTCCGCGCTCACCCAGGGGCCCGGCGCGCTGGTCGGCGTCCTGCTGCTGGTGGGCGGCCCGTGGCTGGTGGCGTCGGGCGGCCCCGACGCGCCGACCTCGGTCACCACGCGCCTGGCCGTGCTCCTGGTGCTGGCCGTCGTGGTCGTCGTCCTGCGGGTCGCCGGGCGCCTGCTCGGCGAGTGGAACTGGACGATGACCGTCCGGGGCGACGACCTCCAGGTGCGGGCCGGCCTGCTCGACGTGCGGGAGCAGTCGGTGCCCCGGCGGCGCATCCAGCAGGTGGCGCTGATCGACAACCCGCTGCGCCGCGCCCTCGGCCT
Source organism: Acidimicrobiales bacterium (assembly GCA_036563745.1). Lineage (GTDB taxonomy): Bacteria > Actinomycetota > Acidimicrobiia > Acidimicrobiales > VFJN01 > DASXTK01. Next base: position 3,082 of record DATCLV010000720.1, read on the forward strand.
CACGGCGCTGGTGCTCCACACCGCGGTGCCGGCCGGGGCGACGTCGGAGGGCGCGTCGCCGCTGGTGCAGGTGCCGTTGCTGCGGCGCGCCGACGTGCCGGGGTTCCTCCGCCGGGTGATGGGCCCGGAGTGGGCCGTCCCCGAGCTGACGCCCCGCCCGCCGGCCGCGGCCCGACGGGCGGTCGTCCGCCGCCTGCTCCTCCTGCTGCCGGGGTCGCTCGGCCCCGGGCTGGCGTTCGGCGGGGCGGCGTGGCTGACGGCCCCGCTGGTGCTGGCCGCGGTCCCGTGGGGCCGGGCCGCCCACCGCGGCGCGGGCCACGCCGTCATCCCGGCCGGCAAGGCCGGCAAGGCCGGCATGACCGGCGTGACCGGCGTGACCGGCGGCGGCGGGATCGTGGCGCTGGCGTCGGGGGTCGTCCACCACCGGATCGACCTCGTGCCCATCGACCGCATCCAGAGCGCCCGCACCCGCACGAGCCCGCTGCAGCGCCGGCACGGGCTGGCCACGCTCCGCCTCGACATCGCCGGCGCCACGTGGGTCGGGCCGCTGACCCGGTCACCCGGCCTCTACGACATGGACGCGACGACGGCAGCGCACCTGCGGGGCACGCTGCCGTCGTAGACGTTCCGACGTCGTTCGGGAAGGGCGGTGCTCAGCCGAAGAGCTGCATCGACGTCATCACCGCCATGTAGACGGCCGTCGCCAGCACCAACCCGAACACGAAGATGCGCCGGAAGATCGGGTTGTCGTACTTCAGGTGCATGAACCAGCCGCACACGATCGCGAACTTGGCGATCATCATCGGGAACAGCGTGGCGATCAGCACCCCGGTACCGGCGTCCTCGAACCAGTCCTCGAAGACGTAGGTGCCCACCTCGAGCGCCGTGATCACCGCCAGGATCACGGCGATGACGATGTAGCTGCGGTCGCTGGGGTGCGTGTGCTCGTGGCTCTGGTGGTGCGGCTCGGTCGGCGTGCCGATGTGGGTCTGCAGGTCGGTGCTGCTGCTCATCTGCTCGCCTCCGTCAGGGGATCAGGTAGACGATCGTGAAGATCAGGATCCACACGATGTCGACGAAGTGCCAGTACAGGCCGAAGATCTCGACGGTCTCGGCCTTGTCGGGACCGAGGTTGCCTCGGAGCGACATCACCACCAGCGACATCAGGAACATGATCCCGACGCTGACGTGCACGCCGTGGAAGCCGGTGAGCGTGTAGAACGCCGACCCGAACAGGTTGGTCGTGTAGCCCAGGCCCTCGTTGTAGAAGGCGGTGAACTCGTACACCTGGCCGCCGATGAAGGTGGCGCCCAGCAGGGCGGTGGTGGCCAGGAAGCCCCGGCACCGCCGCACGTCGCCCCGGTGGATCGCCCCCACGGCCAGCGCCATGGTCAGCGAGCTCATCAGCAGCACGAAGCTCGACACCGACGTGAACGGGATGTCGAACACGTTGGCCGGCTCCCGCAGCGCCTCCGGGCCGCTCGTGCTGTTGTGCCGGACCAGCAGGTAGGTGGAGATCAGGGCACCGAACAGCAGGCAGTCGGAGCCGAGGAACACCCACATCGCCAGCTTCTCGTTGGAGATGCCGGTGGAGGTCCCGTGGTGCTCCTCCGCCTCCAGCGTGGGCGACGTCTCGACGGCGAGGTCGCTCATTCCTTCGTCTCCTCCTCGGCGGCGGCCACCGGCGCTGCGGTCGGCTCGCCCTCGTCGGCCGCGGCGTCGTCGCCGTCGGCGGCCTCGACCGTGTCCTCGGCACCGTCACCGTCACCGTCGCCGTGGCCGTCGTGGCCGTGGTCGTGCGCGTGCGCCTCCGGGTCGTCGGCCGGCTCCAGGCCCCAGCCGTAGGCGGCCAGCAGGACGATCGCCCCACCGGCGACGGCGAAGCCCAGGTTGAAGATCAGGCCGTAGCCGATGAGCGGCAGGCCGGCGGCCAGCACGATCGGCCAGTACGACGGGGCGGGCAGGTGCACGCCCTTGGCGTCACCCTTCTGGGCGACGTCCTCCGACGCCGCCACCCGCACGACGCGGCCGGTGTCGTCCTCGGCGTACTTCCGATGCCAGAACTCGTCCAGGTGCGACACGGTCGGCACGGTGTCGAAGTTGTGGACCGGAGTCGGCGACGCCGTCATCCACTCGAGGCTGCGGCCGTCCCACGGGTCGGGCCCCGGGTTCACCGGGTTGGCCTTGTGGGCCCGCCAGCTGGCGATGATGTTCCAGGCCAGCACCAGCATCGACAGGGCGATGATGAAGGCGCCGATCGTCGACACGTAGTTCCAGAGCTCGAAGCCGTAGCCCTCCTTGTAGGAGTGCTGGCGGCGGGGCATGCCCTGCAGGCCCAGGATGTGCATCGGCCCGAACGTCAGGTTGAAGCCGATGAGCGTCAGCCAGAACTGCAGCTTCCCGACCCGGTCGTTCAGGAAGTACCCGAACACCTTGGGCCACCAGAAGTAGAAGCCGCCCAGGAAGGCGAACAGGGCACCACCGAAGATCACGTAGTGGAAGTGGGCGACGATGTAGTAGGTGTCGGTCTGCTGCGTGTCGGCCGGGGCCACGGCGTGCGTGACGCCCGACAGGCCGCCGATGGTGAACATCGTGACCAGGCCGATCGCGAACAGCATCGGCGTCGTGAACTTCAGCCGGCCGCCCCACATGGTGGCGAGCCAGTTGAGGATCTTCACGCCGGTCGGCACGGCGATGAACATCGTCGACAGCGAGAACGCCGCCACCGAGATCGGGCCCATGCCGGAAGCGAACATGTGGTGCGCCCACACGCCCCAGCCCATGAAGCCGATGGCGATGCCCGAGAACACCATGAACGGGTAGCCGAAGATCGGCTTCCGGGAGAACACCGGGATGATCTCGGACACCACGCCGAAGGCGGGGAGGATCAGGATGTAGACCTCCGGGTGGCCGAAGATCCAGAAGAGGTGCTCCCACAGCAGCGGGTCGGCGCCGGCCTCGACGTCGAAGAAGTTGGCGTCGAACGTGCGGTCCAGCGTGAGCAGCACCAGCGCCACCGAGATCACCGGGAGGGCGAACACCAGCAGCAGCTGGGTCACGAACGACATCCAGGTGAACACCGGCATCTTCATCAGCGTCATGCCGGGGGCCCGCATGTTGAGCACCGTGACGATCAGGTTCACGGCGCCCACCAGCGAGGCGATGCCGGTGATCTGGAGGCCCAGGGCGTAGAAGTCCATGCCGTGGCCCGGCGAGAACGTGACGCTGGTGTTCGGCGCGTAGGCGAACCAGCCGCCGTCGGCGCCGCCGCCCAGGAACCACGACGTGTTCAGGAACAGGCCGCCGAACAGGAACGTCCAGAACGAGAAGGCGTTCAGGCGGGGGAACGCCACGTCCCGAGCCCCGATCTGCAGGGGCATCAGGTAGTTCATGAACGCCGCACCCAGCGGCATGACGACGAGGAAGATCATCGTCACGCCGTGCATGGTGAAGATCTGGTTGTACAGGTCGGCCGAGTAGAGCTTGCTGTCCGGGGCAGTGAGCTGCAGCCGGATCAGCAGGGCCTCGACGCCGCCCAGCACGAAGAACATGAGCGCGGCCGCCCCGTACATGATCCC
>DATCLV010000725.1:0-2119 GCA_036563745.1 Acidimicrobiales bacterium
ACCGCCTGCCGACCAGCCACCCCAGGCCGCGCCCGAGGCGATCCACCTCGGGCGTGCCGGCCGTCCGCCCAGGGAGCGGCCGGGGCCGGTACCGTTCCCGCCCGTGACGATCCTCGGCTGGTTGATCGTTGGCTTCGTCGCCGGTGGGCTGGCTCGCATGGTCACCGGCGCGGAGAAGCGTGGGTGCCTCGGCACCATCGTCGTGGGCATCATCGGTGCCCTGATCGGCGGTGGGCTGTGGCGGCTGGCCACGGGCGACGACACGAGCGCCTTCGAGGAGTTCCGGTGGGAGTCCATCGGCGTGGCGTTCATCGGTGCCTCGGTGCTGCTCCTGGTGCTCCAGGCGCTGAACCGCACCCCTGGTCGCCGGTAGCCCGCGCGCGCTCGCCTCGGAGTTCGCGCGGCGCGACACCTACTGTGCCGTCATGACAGACGTCGTCATCATCGAAGCCGTACGCACGCCCGTCGGTCGCCGCGGTGGTGGTTTGTCCGGGATGCACCCCGCCGATCTGCTGGGCGTCGCACTGCGCGAGCTGGTGGACCGGTCGGGCGTCGACCCGGCCGCCGTGGGCCAGGTGGTCACCGGTTGCGTGAGCCAGGTGGGCGAGCAGTCGTTCAACATCGGGCGCACGGCCTGGCTGGCGGCGGGGATGCCCCAGTCGGTGGCGGCCACCACGGTCGACACCCAGTGCGGGTCGTCTCAGCAGGCCACCAACCTGGCCACCGCGCTGATCGCCGCGGGCGTGGTCGACGTGGCGATCGCGTGCGGGGTCGAGGTGATGTCCCGGGTGCCGATCGGGTCGAACTCGTCGAAGAAGCTGGGCCTGGGCGTGCCCATCCCCAAGACCTACTTCGAGCAGTACGAGTTCACGTCGCAGTTCGAGGGCGCCGAGCGGATCGCCACCAAGTGGGGCATCTCCCGGTCCGACACCGACGAGTTCGCCCTGCTGTCCCAGCAGCGGGCGGCCACGGCGTGGGAGGAGGGCCGGTTCGACTCGCAGGTGGTGCCGGTCGAGGCCCCCGAGCTCGACGAGGAGCGCAACCCCACCGGGGGGACGCGCCGGGTCGAGCGCGACGAGGGCCCCCGGGAGACGACGCTGGAGGGCCTGGCGCAGCTGAAGCCGGTGGCCCGCCCCGACGGCGTCCACACCGCCGGGTCGTCCTCGCAGATCAGCGACGGCGCGGCCGCGGTGCTGCTCACCACGCCGGAGCGGGCGGCCGAGCTGGGCCTCCGGCCCCGGGCCCGGGTGCTCGACACCTGCCTGGTCGGGGTCGACCCGGTGCTGATGCTCACCGGCCCGATCGACGCCACCCGCCACATGCTGGCCCGCACGGGCATGACGCTGCACGACATCGACCTGGTCGAGATCAACGAGGCCTTCGCCTCGGTGGTGCTGGCGTGGCAGCGCGAGCTCGACGCCGACATCGAGAAGACCAACCCGAACGGCGGGGCCATCGCCCTCGGCCACCCGTTGGGCGGCACGGGTGCGGTGCTCGTCACCAAGGCCCTCCACGAGCTCGAGCGCAGCGACCGCTCCACGGCCCTGGTCACCATGTGCTGCGGCGGCGGCCTCGGCACCGGCACGATCTTCGAGCGGGTCTAGCGGCCCGCGGGGTCACGGCTGTCCGGCGGTCAGGTCATGCGACGGCGGTGGCGACGCAGGGGCCGCGGCACGGCGCCGGGTACCACCCCGGCGGTGCCGACGCCCCTCGTCGCCGTCGCCACCGCCGGGCTCGTCGGCCTCGTGGCGGTCCTCGGGCTCGGCGTCGTCGCCACCCTGGCGGGCGGCGGGATCGACGGGCTCCTCGCCACCTGGGGCGGCGTCCCCGACCGGGGCCCGGGCCCGGTGGCGCCCCCGTCGCCGGGTGCGGCGGTGGTCGTGCACGTGGTCGACGGCGACACGCTGGTGGTCCGCTTCCGTGGGGGTGGCGAGGCGCGGCTGCGGCTGATCGGCATCGACACCCCGGAGAGCGTGGCCACCGACCGGCCGAACGAGTGCTTCGGCCAGGAGGCGTCGGCGGCGCTGGCCGCGCTGCTGCCGGCGGGGACCCCGGTGCGGGTCGAGCGCGACGTCGAGCCGCGCGACCGCTACGACCGGCTGCTGGGCTACGTCTACCG
>DATCLV010000735.1:0-5359 GCA_036563745.1 Acidimicrobiales bacterium
GGCCAGGACGGTCGACCCTCGCGACGCCGGGCGTCGGCGACCGACACCACCACCCGCCGGACCGACAACACCCCACAACCAACGGTCCGACACAAACCTCTGCCGCCGGCGCCCAACGCTGACCGACCTTCGAACGGACGACACCACGCCAACCCACCCCGCCGACCCGGCCCCCACCCGAGGTAACCAGCCCGCCCTGAGACCCTCGGCCCTCGGCCCGCCACTCGGCTACCGACCCGCGGCCCGTCCGACTTGTCCTCGCTCGCCGCCGGCAACCCGAGGCAGTGCTCGGAGCGCGACCCGACCCTTGTCAGCGCTCGCCTGGGTGACGCCGGCTGGCCGCATCGGTCACCGAACCTGCCCCCGAAACGGGGAGCCAGCTCCCCGTTTCGGGGGCAGGTTCGACTCGAGCGCTCGGAGGCAGTGGACCAGCGGGCCCTAACGGCTGAGTGCTGTCAATCTCGCCACCAACACCTCCATCACCAGGTTCTCGGGCCAGGCCTTGCCGCCGCGCAGGTCGAGGTCGGCGGTGGCGAGCAGGTCCAAGGCGCGGACCACCTTGTCGTGACCCAGCTTCCGGGCCTGGGTCAGGGCCTTCCGGGCCGGGAACGTCGAGCCCTTCATGCCGAGGAGGGCGGCGGCGTCCTTCTCGCCGCCGACGGGCGCCCCGTCGAGGGCCAACATGCGGGCGTACTGCCCGTGCAACGTGGCCATGATCTGCAACGGGTGCCGATCGCCGCCGTCGAGCATGCGGCGGAGCTTGTGGAGGGCGCCGGGGATGTCGCCCTTGTCGATGGCGTCGCTGAGCTCCCACGGCGGGATGCCCCCCGCCTGGCCGAGGAACGGCTCGACCTCGGCCAGACCGAGCTTGGCCCCCTCGCCGTAGCTGCCCACCAACGTCTCGATGATGCCGACGAGGCGCTGTGGATCGTCGCCGAGCCAGTCGACCATCCGCCGCTGCGCCGCGGCGTCGACCTTGAGGCCGGACTTGTTGAGCTGATCGCCCACCCAGTCGGCCACCTTCCGGCCCGGGCTCGTGTCGATCTGTTCGCCCTTGGCCGCCTTCACCGCGTCGACCACCGACTTGGGGATCCGCCCACCGGTCCAGGCGAGCACGAGGTAGGTGGTCGGCAGCGGATCAGCGAGGTAGGCGACCAGGGGCGCCACCTGGTCGGCCCGGGTGAACACGTCGAGGTCGCGCCCCACGACGACCCGCCGGTCGGTGAGGAACGGCGGCGTCTGTGCGGCGTCGACGAGGGCGGTGAGGCTGGGCGAGCCGGCGTCGGGCGGCTGGTGCTGCGCCTTGCCGACCTCCTCGACGGTGAGGCTGGGGTCGCGGTCGCCCACCAACGCCTGGACGAGGTCGCGCACGGCATCGCGGGCGATGACCTCGTCGCTGCCCTTGACCAGGTAGACGGGTGCCTCCGCCTTCACCTTCGGGCTCATCGCCGCGCCTCCAGTAGATGTGCCATGACCTCGACCACCCTACGAGTCCGCCGGATGTCGCTCGTGCGGACCACCCGCACGCCGACGGCGAGCGCCAGCGACTCCTCGGACACGCCGTCGACACGGTCGAGAGCGGTGGTGTCGATGGCGACGAGGCCCGCTCCGTCGAGGACCTGGTCGCGGCCGGCCTCGGCCGTCGTGACGAGGGCGGCGATCTGCCAGTCGGCGCCTCCACGCTCGGGCCGGCCGGCGACGACGCCGGCGACCTGGTCGGCCGGGACCAGCAGCAACCTGGCCCCCGCCGACCACGCAGCCGACGCGGCCTCGGCGGTGGTGACCTGCGCCGCCACGGGCAGGCCGTCCACCGCACCGACCGCCGGCCCCAGCAGGCGGGGCTCGGCGGGCACCTCGACCACGTCGGCCCCGGCGCCGGCCAGCGCCCGGACACCGGCGACCACCTCGGCCTCACGACCGAACCGGGGCGTCGGCACGACGCCCACGACGACGGCCCGGGTGGCGAGGTCGACCGTGCGGTCGCCCCACTGCAGGTGGAGCGACACGTCGGGAACGGGTGGCGCAGAGGAGACCGTCATCGCCCGTGAACGTACCGGGCGCCTGTGACAGTCAAGGGTGGGCCGGCTCGACTTCGGCGAGATTTTCTCGGCGGCGGCGACGGACCCGCCGAACGGCCAGCCACGCCCCGACGATCACGGTCGTGGCGACGACCCCGCGCTGGTCCAGCTGCACGCCCGACCAGCCCGCACCCGCCACGGCCACGCCATCGATCCACTGCAACAGGAAGCCGGTGGGGAGGTGCAGCAGCCTGGCGACGCGCCCGCCCACGACGCCGGCGACGAGCCCGGCGCTGCAACCCCACGCCGTCACCGGACCGGCCGCCGGTGCCACCAGCAGGTTCGTCACCACCGACACCGCGGGGACGCCGCCGAACGTGTCGACCAGCAACGGCGACACGGCCGCCTGGGCGGCGAGCGTGACACCCAACGGCGCCCGCAGCCACGACGGGCCCGGCAGCCAGCGAGCGATCGGCCTGGCGGCCACCAGGATTCCGGCCGCGCCGGCCACGGACAGCCGGAACCCCAGCGACGTGATCAGCAGCGGGTCGACCAGCAGCAGCGCAGTCGTCGCCACGGCGAGCGCCCGCACGCCCGAGGCCGGTCGGCCCACCGCCGTGCCGTAGGCCGCCACGACCGCCATCCCGGTGGCCCGGAGCACCGACGGCTCGGCCCGGGTGACGACGGCGAACGCCGCCAGGAGCGCGACCGTGACGACGAGCCGGGACGCGAGGTGCAGCCGCCGCAAGACCGGCGCCGCGGCGGCGAGCAGGAAGGAGAGGTTCTGCCCGGACACGGCGGTCAAGTGCGTCAGGCCGGAGGCCTGGAACGCCGCGGTGAGGTCCGGCGGCTGGAAGCGATCGTCGCCGATGACGAGCCCGAGGAACAGGCTGCGGGCTCGGGGTGGCAGCGACACGGCGCCCCGTTCCAGCGTCCGCCGGACGTCGTTGGCCCCGCCGAGCACGCCGTGGCCGGGCCGCCAGCCCATGACGACATCGACTTCCAACCGGCCGGCCAGGTGCCGGTGCCGCAGCCGTTGCTCGAACGTGCCGGGGGGCCGGAGCACGCCGTCGACCAGGACGATCTCGCCGCTGAGGCGCTCGTCGAGCCCGGCTGCGGCGGAGCGGAAGGCGATCAGCGCCACGCGTTTGCCCCGGTAGCGCCCCTCGGCACGGATGCCGCCACCCGGGAGCGGCGCCGGATCGGACACGAGGACCACCTCGGCCCGGACCCGCCCCTCCTCCGGCGGCACCAACCCGGCCACCGCCCGCTGGCCCAGCACGGCGGCCAGGCCCAGCGTGACCATCGCCGCGCCGATCCACCACGGCCCGCCGGCCCGACGCCGCCGTCCCGTCCCCACGACAGCGAGGCGGTCGTCGACCACCGGCGATCCGAGGCCGACCGACGCGGCGCCACGCTCCCCCACCGGATCCGGCATGACGCCGTCGTCGGGCAGGAACCCTTCCTCCGACTCGCCGGCCGCGCCGTCGTCATCCGACGACACCGCAGTCGTGTCGCCGGCAAGATCGTGTCCGCCCATCCCGCCCGACCCGACGATGACCGCCGCCGGAGCCAGACCGTCGAGCCCTGCGACGGCGAAGGGACGCCGGCGACGAGCCCAGAACCCCGAGAGGACCAGCACGGCGGCCCCGGCGACCGCCACGGCGACCGGCAGGCGCGGCGGCGCCGCTCGCGCCGGACCGGTGCCGAGCCAGGCGCCGGCTCCCGTCGCCACGGCCACGGTGACGAGGCGACCATCCCGCCGCCAGGTCACAGCGTCACCCGGGGTCGGATCTCCTCGAGCTTGGCCTGGCCGATGCCGCGCACCTCGAGGAGCTCCTCGACGGTGGCGAAGGGCCCGTGGGTCGTCCGGTGGTCGACGATCGCCTGGGCGATCGCCGGCCCGACGCCGGGCAGGTCGTCCAGCTCCTCGGCCGTGGCGGTGTTGAGGTTGACCGGCACCGAGGACTCGCCGTCCTGACCAGCGCCGCCGGTGCCCCCGCCACCGGGAGCCCCGCCGACGCCCGTGAACGCCTCACCCACCTTCGGGACGTACACCTGCTGCCCGTCCTGGAGCGGAGCGGCGAGGTTGATCCGCCCGGCGTCCGCGTCGGCTGCCAGCCCGCCGGCGGCCTCGATGGCGTCGACGACCCGGGTACCGGCCGGGAGCTGCTGCACCCCGGGCACCGCCACGGCGCCGGCGACGTGGACGACCACCTCCGCCTCGGATCCGGCAGGCGCCGAGGCGTCGGGGCCTGCCGGTCCACCACCGAGCGATGTGGTCGGCGGGCCGTCGCCGGCCGCATCCGCCGGCGGGGTCGGCGAGCTGGTGGCCATGGGCAGCTCCATCTCGATCGGCGGCGGTGGCGCCTCGAACAGGTGCCACGCCCCGACCACGACGGCGGCGATCACGACCAGGCCGACGACGAGCCTGAGCGGTGAGAGGTCGAGCGACTCGGCCACGCCCGCGAGCCGGTCACGCCAGGTGAGCGGCGGCGCCGGGCGGAGCAGCTCGGGCGGGAGATCGGACATCGGAACCCTCCGACGAGCAGGGGAAACGAGCGGAGGGAGGAGCCGATGTCAGGCTACTACATAGAAAAGGGTTGAAAAGGCACGAGAGGATGTCGTAGGGTTCAGCGCAGATCGGGACGACGAGCCAGCCACTCGGCCTCGATCTCGAACGGAATCCGCCGGTAGGCGCCCCAATGGGGATAGCCGCGCCATCGCCACAGGAGGTACGCACCCAGGTAACGCACCAAGAAGCCGGCCACACCCCACTCCCGCCACTGTCGGACGTGCTCCAGCTCGTGCCGGAGCAGGCGCTCGTTGCCGACGCCCCGCTCCCGCATCAGGATCAGCGGTCCCAACGTGGTGGCGGCGGCGCCGGGTGCGGCCGAACCGACCAACAACCAGTAGCCATCGTGTCGTTCGAGCCGCACGCTTCGTGTCTAGCGACTCCATCGGCCGTCTGCCGCCCTTGGGAGGAGCCCTTGGCAGCCGACCGTGGAACCGCTCGTCGGCCAAGCCTCGTCGGCCGTGCCGCCACAGACTCGTCGGCCTTGCCGCCACAGAGAGGTCACCTCTGGGCCGACGAACGCCGCCAGGACCGGAGAGCCAGTCCGGAGGTCCGCCCTTCGGTCCTGCGGCAGATCCCGTCGCCGGAAGGCGCGAGATCAGGCGTCCACGGGTTCGGCGCTGCGCTCTGACGTGCTCGCGACCGCTCTGCCGGTCTTGCGGGTCCGGTGCCGAGCGCGTGAGGACGGCGAGCCGAGCGAGCCGGGAGGAGACGGCGTCAGTGCAGGCGAGATGTCAGAACAGGCGAGACGTCAGGCGCTTGCGGT
>DATCLV010000744.1:0-1717 GCA_036563745.1 Acidimicrobiales bacterium
GGCGCCGCCGACCACGACCAGGTCGTAGCCCTGGGTGGTGGCGACCTCGGCGGCCGGTCGCAGGTCGACGTCGTAGCCGTGCCGCTGGAGGGCCCGACCGACCATCTCGGCGAGGCCCTCGGTCCCGCCCCGCTTCGACCCGTAGGTGACGAGTGCTCGCATGGGCTTCCTCCTTGTCCGGGAGACCGCGCTGCGGTCCCGACACCAGCATCGGCCCTGCTCAGGGGGTCGGTGCAGGGTCGAAGGGGGTCGCTCCGGAGGTCGTTGGTCCTTACCAGTACCCAGGGGACCGGCCGGTCGGCCGGGACGAGGACGGACGGCGCTACAGGTAGCCGAGCCGGCGGGCGTCGGCGGTGAGCTGATCGCGGAACCGGGGGTCGGCGATCGCGATGAGGCTGCGGGCCCGCTCCGAGATCGACCGGCCCCGCATGTCGGCGATGCCGTGCTCGGTGACCACGTGGTCGACCGTGTTCTTCAGCGTCGTGACCACCGAGCCGGGGGTGAGCGTCGCCTGGATGCGGGAGATCGTGCCGCCCGCCGCGGTCGAGGGCAGGACCACGAACGCCCGGCCGTGGGGCGAGTACATGGCGCCGCGGGCGAAGTCGGCCTGCCCGCCGCTCGACGACCAGTAGCGGCCGGCCACGGTCTCGGACGCGCACTGGCCGATGAGGTCGACCTCGGTGGTGGCGTTGATCGACACGAAGCAGTCCTCACGGGCGATCACCCGGGGGTCGTTGACGTACTCGACCGGCAGCATCTCGACCGCCGGGTTCTCGTGGAGGAACTCGTGGAGGCGCTGCGTGCCGAGCGCGAACGTGCCGACCACCTTGCCGGGGGCGACGTTCTTGCGGGTGCCGGTGACGACCCCCTTCTCCACCAGGTCGATCAGCCCGTCGGACAGCAGCTCGGTGTGCACCCCCAGGTCGCGGTGGCCGGCCAGCCCCGCCAGCAGGGCGTTCGGGACCCCGCCGATGCCGGCCTGGATGGTGGCGCCGTCCGGGATCCGTTCGACCACCTGGGCCGCGATCCGGCGGTCGACGTCGGTCGGCGTGTGCGGCGTCACCTCGACCAGCGGGCGGTCGACCTCGGTCCAGCCGGCCACCTGGCTGACGTGCACCTGGTTCCGCCCGAACGTGCGGGGCATCCGGGCGTTGGCCTCGAGGAAGAACGGGACCCGCCCGATGAACGACGCCACGTAGTCGCAGTTGGTCCCCAGGGAGAAGTAGCCGTGGCGGTCCATCGGCGCAGCGGCCGCCAGCACCAGCGACGCCTTCGTCGTCTCCCGGAGCAGGCGGGGCACCTCGCTGAAGTGGTTCGGCACCAGCTCCAGGCCCCGGCTGTGGAACGCGGGACGGGTGACGGCCGACAGGAAGTACGAGACGTGCAGCAGCCGGTCGCGCATCGTGCCGTGCAGGTAGGGCCGGTCGTGGAGGACGTGCATCTGGTGCACCCGCACGCCGCGGAACCGCCCCTCCGCCGCGCCGGCCTCCAGGGCGTCGAGCAGCGTCACCGGCTCCCCGTTCGCCAAAGGCACGATGACGTCGGCCCCGTCCTCGACGTGGTCCAGCACCAGCTCGGGCGCCACCGGCGACTCCGCGACCATGCCCGCAGTCTTACCGCCGCGGCGCCGCCCCCGACCCCCGTGACGCCCGGATGGGCCGAACGGCGGCCGGGTCGTGACGAAGGGCTCTGCCCGGTAGGCAGGGGTGGCAGCGAC
>DATCLV010000750.1:0-1790 GCA_036563745.1 Acidimicrobiales bacterium
GTCGCTGACGGCGTCGAGGTAGTCGACCAGGTCGCGCTTGGTGGCGTCGGCCCCGTCGAACAGCGGCTGGTCGAGGTTGGTGAGGTCGACCCCCTCCCTCGACTCCCCCTGCTTCTTGCCGGCCATCCCCGGACGCTACCCACTCCCCCGACGACGGCGCGCCGGGGCCGCGAGCGCGACGGGCCGTGGGGTCCAGAGCGCCCGCGGCAGGATTCGAACCTGCGGCCAACCGCTTAGGAGGCGGTTGCTCTATCCCCTGAGCTACGCGGGCACCGGGACGCCACGGTATCCGGTCGAACACCGGCGATCGGATGGCGGGCCGACCCGGTCAGCCGGAGGTGAAGGCCTCGGCCTGGGTCGCGGCGACCTCGAGGAGGTCGCCCATCGCGAGCACGGCGTCCTGGAGGTGGAGGCCCCAGCTGTCGCCCAGCGTCTCGGTGAGGAGGCCCTCCAGCGCCGCGGTGCGGGTGTCGTCGGCCGACGCTTGGCGCACGGCGAAGAAGGTGTAGTCGCCCTCCGACTCGCAGCTCGCCTCCAGGATGTCCGGCAGCGAGATGTAGGCGGTGTCGATCCCGGCGGCCTCGGCCAGGTCGCCGGCGCCGATGAGCCGCCCGCGGGTCGGCACCAGGGCGTCGGCCAGGCCGTTGCCGCCCGCCAGCGCGACGGGGTCGACGCACAGCGCCCGGTCGGTGGGGTCGCCCTCGTCGGGCGTCGGGCCACCGCCCACGCGCCCGAAGATCGCACCGTCCCCGGGCGGCGAGTCGGCGGGGTAGGAGGCGAAGCTGATCACGCACCCCACCTCGTCGGCCGAGGTGCAGGCGGGGACGTTCTGGAACGACCCGCCCACCAGCTCGCCCTCCGGCACCCGGACGGCGCCACCCAGCAGGATGGCCGACACGAGGCGCGACCGCAGCTCGTCGTTGCCGTCGATCTCCCGGGCGATCAGCTGGTTGAGGATGCCGGTGCCCTGCGAGTGGCCGATGAGGATCACGCCCCGGCCGTCGTTGTGCTGGGAGATGTAGGTCTTCCAGGCGTCGAGCGCCCCCTCGTAGGCGATCGAGCCCGCCTCGGCGAAGCCCCCGCCGCCGATCTGGCCCAGCGTCACCTGCGGGTACACCGGGGCGAAGACCCGGCACGTGGTGGCGAACGGCGCCGCCTGGGCCCGCACGGTGGAGCGCTCCTGCTCGTCGGGCTCGAGGTCGCTGTTGGGCGTCGGGTCGAGCGACACGGTCGGGTACACGTAGAAGCAGTCGACCGGCGGATCCTCGGCGGGCACGAGGTCGGCCTGCCGGGTGGTCCCGTCGGCGGCGACCTCGGTGGCCGACAGGTCGGAGCACTCGTCCTGCTCCAGGTCGGGGTGGCACAGCCAGTTGGTGGTGCCGTCGTAGACCTCGCTGGTGTGGCCGTCGTAGGGGTCGACGACCTCGCCGTCGCCCTCGTTGGACCCGGACCCGTCGCCCGGGCCCGATCCCGCGTCGGCGGCCGGCGCCTCGTCCTCGGGCGCGTCCGCGCCCTCGTCGTCGTCACCCCCGCTGCAGGCCGTGGCCAGCACGACCAGCAGCGCGAGCGCGGCGGCCGGGAACCGGCGACCGCGCCTCCCCCTTGCACTCCGCATGCCGGCATCCTGCCCCAAACCGACCCCGGACCACGACTCCACGTCGTCGCGCCGCCACCGGTTCGCGGTTGGCCGCCCGGGCTGGTTGACTCTCTGGATGCCGCTCGACGTCCAGACCGTCGCCTCCCACGTCGACCGAGCGTGGGACGGCCATGTGCTCGACGCGCTCCAGGAG
>DATCLV010000754.1:0-3288 GCA_036563745.1 Acidimicrobiales bacterium
TGCGGCAGCAGTGAAGTCCCATCCCGCCATCGCCGACGCCATCGTGGTCGGCGCCCCGCACGAGCGCTTCGGGCAGCAGGTCGTGGCCGTCGCCACCACCCGCCCCGGCACGGCGGCGCCCGGGCTCGACGAGCTGCGCGCCCACCTGGCCGACCGCCTCGCCGGCTACAAGGCGCCCCGGCAGCTGCTGGTGGTCGACGAGCTCCGCTACACGCCGCAGGGGAAGCCCGACCTGCGCTGGGCCGCCGATCTGGCCGCCGGGCAGGTGGAGGTGGGGGCGTGAACGGCCGGCTCGGGGTGTGGGCCACCACCGACGCCATGCCGGCGGCCACGGCCGTCGCCTTCGCCCGCCGCGTCGAGGAGCTGGGCTACGCGACCCTGTGGCTGCCCGAGACCATGGGCCGCGACCCGTTCGCCCACATCGCCCACCTCGCCGGCACCGCGACGCGGCTGCGCTTCGCCACCGGCATCGCCAACATCCACCACCGCCACCCCGGCGCCATGACCCAGGCGGCCAACACCCTCGGCGAGCAGACCGGTGGTCGCTTCACCCTCGGCCTCGGCGTCAGCCACGCCCCGCTGGTGGAGGGGCTGCGGGGCCTCGAGTACGGCAAGCCGGTGGCGACGATGCGCCGCTACCTGGAGGCGATGGCGTCGTCGCCGTACATGTCGCCGTCGCCGGCCGAGCCGGTGCCGCGGGTGATCGGGGCGCTCGGCCCCCGGATGACCGAGCTGGCGGGGGAGCTCGCCGACGGGGTCCACCCCTACTGGACCACGCCCGAGCACACCGCCCAGGCCCGGGGGATCCTCGGCGAGGGGAAGCTGATCTGCGTCGAGCAGAAGGTCGTGCTCACCGACGACCCGACGGTCGCCCGGGACACGGCCCGCCAGGCGCTGTCGCTGTACGCCGACCTGCCCAACTACCGGAACAACTGGCTGCGGCTGGGCTTCAGCGACGCCGCCATCGACGCCCGCGCCGACGACTTCGTCGACGCCCTGGTCGCCTGGGGGGACCCGGCCCGGATCGTCGCCCACCTGCGGCGCCACCTCGACGCCGGCGCCGACCACGTGGCGATCCAGCCCCTCACGCCGGGCGCGGCCTTCCACCCCCACGAGGACGCCCTCGCCGCGCTCGCCACCGAGGCAGCCGCTGCGGGCCTGCTCGACCCGGGGGCGCCGGTGTGACCCGGGCCGGGCGTCGGGTGCCCTGACCTGGGCGTCGGGTGCCCTGACCGGGGCGGGCGGCGCTCAGGCCTCGATGGCGAAGTCGTCGATGACCCCGGCCATCTCCAGCACGCGGCGCACCGCCGGGCTCGGCGCGCTCAGGGTGACGACCTCGCCGGCGCGGTGCTGGTCGGTCTGCGCCTGGAGCAGGGCCTTCAGACCCGCCGAGTCCATGAACGTGGTGGCGGCGAGGTCGATCCGCACCGGCTGCCCGGCCGCGGTGACCTGGCGGATCGCCCAGATCAGCGCGCCGGCGGTGGACAGGTCGATCTCGCCGCGGCAGAGGACGGTGGGTCGGCCGTCGACCTCGTCGATCAAGGCCGAGAACTGGGCTTCGCCAGGGGTGGTGAGCATGGCGCTCCCCTTCACGTGGGGGGTGACCGGCGCTGTCGGCCACCGGCCCTCAGGGGCAGCTGGACGCTCAACCACCGGACCCAGCATGCCCCTTGCCCTCCCCGTTGGCAACCGTCAGCTTCGGCACGTGGGGCAGCGGCCGCGGATGGTGATGCCGCCGCCCGAGCGACGGGTGGTCGTCCCGGTGCCGCCACACGTCGGGCAGTCGGGGTCGGGCCGGCTCGATCGCCCGACCGGCTCGGTGCGGCCGACCCGCGGCCGGCTCGGCGCCCCACGGCCGGACGCACCGGACGGGCCGGACGGGGTCGACGACGAGGGCCCGGGGGGAGCGGCGCGGGTGACGTGGCGGACGGGGATCGTCGTGCGCCCGGTGGTCCCCGAGGACCGCGTGGCGCGGGCCCGCGCCCGGCCCGCCCGGCCCGCCCGGGCGTCGTCGTAGGCGCGGCGGCGGTCGGGGTCGCCCAGGACCCGGTAGGCCTCGATGGTCTCCTGGAGCCGGCGCGGGTCGCCGCCCCCGGCGTCGGGGTGCAGCTCGCGCACCAGGCGCCGGTAGGCGCGGGTGACGTCCCGGGCGCTCGCGGTCTCGGGGATCCCGAGCACGCGGTAGTGGTCGCGGTCGGTGGACATCCCACCGCCCCCTCAGTGCCGGGGGAGGGCCTCGAGGGCGGTGCGGGCGCGGCCTCGGACGAGGTCCGGCATCAGCACCTCCTAAGTCGGTCCGGTCGGTCGCTGCACTCGCGTCGGCCGGGACCGCCGGTGCGGTCGGGCCCGGCGCGACGCGCGCCCGCCGCGCCGGGAGCGGGGACCGGCGCGGCGGGGACGGGGTGAGGCGCCGGTCAGGCGGCCTTCGCCTTGAGGGCCTTCCGGCGGCCGGTCGAGATGGCCACCCGGCGCGGGCGGGCCGCCTCGGCCAGCGGGGCCCGGATCGTCAGCACGCCCTGGTGGTAGTCGGCCTCGATCCGGTCGGTGTCGACGGCCTCGCCGAGCAGCAGGCGCCGGCGGAACCGGCCGTGCGGGCGCTCACCGGTGACCAGGCGGGCGCCGTCGCCGTGCTCCCAGTCACGCTCGACCGAGACGGTGAGCACGTCCTTCTCGACGGTGACCTCGATCGACTCCGGATCGATGCCCGGCAGGTCGACGTGCATGACGTAGGCATCGTCCTCACGGACGACGTCCATGGGCATGACCGCGCTGTGACCGTTCCACCAACGGCCGGTGAGGCGGTCGAGCTCACGGAACGGGTCCCAGTCCCAACGCATGAGCATCGTGTGCATCCACCTCCCTGTGTCAGAGCTGTCCTCGTCGGGTCTCTCCAACTGCCGACATGGTAGAGCCCACGCAGCTTTGTTGACAACCTCGCACTCAACTCTGTAACGCGCCAGCTACCCGCGAACGGGCAGGTCAGCGGGCATCCGCGGCCGCACGGCGGTGCGCCAGGGCGCGCCGCGGGCGCTCAGAGGCGACGGCGGGAGTGGAAGTCGAGCCAGGAGGCCAGGGCCAGCAGGACGTACACCGCGCCGACCGCGGTCGACACCCAGGCGTAGCCGTCGGAGAGCGGCACCAGCAGGAAGCAGGTGACCGCCGCCCCCGCGAAGAAGATCGCTCGTCGGTCCATCAGGCGCCTTTCACGAGAACACGTCGACCAGGGCGAAGGTGAGCCACGAGATGACGAAGGCGCCGGGGATCGTCAGCACCCACGCCCACACGACC
>DATCLV010000762.1:0-1596 GCA_036563745.1 Acidimicrobiales bacterium
AGCCAGCTGGTCCTGGCCGCCACGCTGCTGCTCGGCGATCCGTCGCTCGGCGTCCTCATGCTGCTGGCCGGCGTCCTCGGCGCGGGCCAGGCCTTCGGTGCGCCCGCCATGAACACCGTGGTGCCGTCGATCGTCCCGCCCGAGCGCCACCAGCCGGTCAACGCCATGGCGTCGATCGCCGCCGCCATCGGCGAGTCGCTGGGCCCGGCGATCGGCGGCCTGCTGGTCGCCACCGTGGGGGCCGGGTGGGCGATCGCCTTCGACGGCGGCACCTACCTGTTCAGCGCCTGGTGCATCGCCGGCCTGCGGATGACCCACGAGCAGCGCGCGTCGACGACCGGGTTCCTGGCCGAGCTGCGCGAGGGATGGGACGCCTTCCGGTCGCGCACCTGGATCTGGGTGGTCGTCGTCCAGTTCGCCGCGCTGCACCTGCTGGTGCTGCCGGCCTTCCTGGTCATCGGGGCCGTGGTGGCCGACGACCAGCTGGGCGGGTCCCGGTCGTGGGGCCTGGCGATGGGCGCGATGGGCGTCGGCATGGTCATCGGCGGCCTCGTCATGATCCGCTACCGGCCCCAGCGACTGCTGCTGGTCGGCGTCGTCGCGCTGACGTCGCTGGCCGTGCCGCTGGCGGCCCTGGCGCTGACGGCACCGCTGCCGGTGGTGCTGGCGGCGACCCTGGTGTCGGGCGTGTCGATGCCGATGTTCGAGACGGCGTGGCTCACGTCGCTCCAGCACCACGTCGAGCCCGAGGCGCTGTCACGGGTGTCGGCCTACGACTGGTTCGGGTCGGTGGCGACGCTGCCGGTCGGCTACGCCATCATCGGGCCGCTGAGCTCGGTGCTGGGTGACGGCGGCGCCCTGTGGCTGGCGGCCGCCGTGTGGGTCGTGGCCAGCGCCGTGGTCGTCGCGGTGCCCGCGGTGCGGCACCTCCGGGTCGGCCCGGGCACCGAGGATCTCCCGGTCGCCGCCCCGGCACCGACGCCGGGCCCGGTCCTGGAGCCGACCCCGGTCCCCTGACCCCGGACCCGTCCGCTCCGGGCAGGTCAGGTCGCGGTCAGCTCCTTCTCGAGCGGGGTGCGGAAGCGGGGCGTGAACCGGACGTCGCCCACCCAGGCCCGGAGCCGCTCGGCCTCCGCCTCGACCTCGGCGGCCCGCTCGGCCCCGACGTCCTCCAGCAGGCGCACGACGATCCGGCCGTCCGCCGGGTCGCCCTTGCGCCGGGCCCGGTACTGGCCCCATCCGCCGACGATCCGGCCGTCGACCCACACGGTCGGCCCGATGTTGCCGCTGCGGTCGAACAGCGCCTCCCGGTGCTCGCCGAGGTACCAGTCGCGACCGGCCCACCCCATGGCGGTGGCGTCGAGGGCGGGCAGCAGGGCGACCCAGGGTTCCGGGTCGCCGCCGGCCTCGGCGTCGCCGGCCTCGACGTCGTCGGCGAGCACCCAGCCGGTCGCCCCGCCGTCGAGCGCGACCTCGACGGCCCCCGCCGCGGCCAGCGCCGTGCGGACCTCGCCCACGCCGAAGCCGGTCCACCACTTGAGGTCCGCCTCGGTGCCGGGACCGAACGCCCGCAGCCAGGCCCGCACCAGCTCGGCC
>DATCLV010000108.1:0-5361 GCA_036563745.1 Acidimicrobiales bacterium
GGCAGGGTGTCGCCCAGCCACGACGCGGTCGGGGCCCAGCGGTACTGGCTCCCGGCCCACGTGCCCCGGGGCCGACCCCGGACGATCGCGCCCGACGAACCGAGGCCGTTCATGATCTGCGACGTGAGGGTGACCTCGCCACCGTACGGCTTGCCCTCGGCGTAGGTGGACCTGGTGCGCAGCGCCGGCACGTCGGCCGACAGCTCCACCGCCAGCGCCTCGCCGCGGGCCTCCAGCGCCGCCAGCGTGGCGGCCCGGGCGTCGGCCAACCAGCGCTCGGGCTCGGGGATGCCGACCTCGCCCAGCAGCTTCAGCAGGCGGCGGGTCTCCCGCTCGGCGATCGCGTCGGTCGCCCCGGCCTGCACCACCGGGACGAAGGTGGTCGGCACCACGAACATCGTGCGCCGCATCCCCAGCATCCGCACCAGGGTGCGGTCGTCGTAGAGGGCCCGGGACACGTCGTCGGGCGAGCCGCCGCCCGCCAGCCGGGCGCGGGCCGACAGGTACACGCTCGCCGGGTCGGTGGCGTGGAAGGCGACCAGGCTCCGGGCCACGTCGACCACGCCCTCCGGAGTGGCCGGCGCCGCCGACGCCGGGGCGAGGCGGTGACGGCGGCCGAGGCGGGCCCGCCGTTCGTCGTCGCTGATCCGCCGCATCCCGGGGAAGCTACGGGATCGGCGCCACCCGAAGGGTGAGGCCGTGAGGCCGGCGCCGGCGCCGGCGCCGGTGGCTCGTGGGCCGGAGGCTCAGGCGCAGTCCTCGCACCGGCCGCGGAAGACGACCTCGATCGCGTCGACCCGCATCCCGTGCCGCTGGGCGCCCGACAGCTGCAGCATCTCGACCCCGAGCGGCTCGACGTCGTAGATGCGGCCGCAGCCGTCGCAGATGAGGTGGTGGTGGTCGGGGCCGACCTTCGGGTCGTAGCGGGTGGACCCGTCGCCCACGTTGATCGCGCTGATCTCGCCCATGCTCACCAGCTCGTTCAGCGTGTTGTACACCGTCGCCAGGCTGACCTCGGGCACCAGCGCCCGGGCGTTGGCGTGGACCTGGTCGGCGGTGCGGTGCACGTGCTCACCGGCGAGGGCCTGGACGACGGCGCGGCGCTGCGGCGTGATCCTCCAGCCGCGCTCGCGCAGTCGCTCGAGCAGAGGGCTCGACGTGGTCACGTCTTCGCTCACCGTCATGCCTGCCACACCGTCCATAGCCGGGTCATGCTACCTGGAATCATTCCAGCTGAGAAAGACCAGGTCAGACGGACGCAAGCACCCCATGGCCTACTGGCCCGGGGCGAGGGTCAGTGCGCGGGTTCGAACTGCGGGAGGTGGCGGCCGTCGGACAGCGGGAGCCAGGTGACGCGCACCGCCATGCCCACCGTGATGTCCTCCAGGGCGCAGCCGACGATGTTGCTCATCATCCGCACGCCCTCCGGCAGCTGGACCAGCGCCACCGCGTAGGGCCCGTCGGCCGGGTCGCGCCCGGGCCCGGGCTGGTGGTGCACGCTCACGGCGTGGACCTCGCCGGCCCCGCTGGCCGGGCGCCACTCGAACGAGGTGCCGTTGCAGTGCGGGCAGACCTCCCGCGGGAACCAGACCGCCCGCTCGCAGCCGGTGCACCAGGGCAGGACCAGGCGACGCTCGCGGGTCGCCTCCCAGAACGGCCCGGACAGCGCGGACGACTGGGGCTCGAACACCTTCCGCCGGGGCAGCGCCGGCCGCCCCTCGGTGCCGCCGCCGGCCGGGTCGACCGCGGCCGGGGCCGAGCCTGCGCCCGCCGGCGCCGTGGGTGTTGCGGGTTCGCTGGAAGTCACAGGGTCACCTCCGTGCCCAGGACGACCGTGCCCATCGTGGACAGCACACCCCCGGACCCGTGGGCCACGGCGACGTGCGGGTCGTCGAGCTGCCGGTCACCGGCCTCGCCCCGAAGCTGGCGGACCGCCTCGACCAGCAGGAACATCCCGTACATGCCCGGATGGGTGTAAGAGAGCCCACCCCCGTTGGTGTTCATCGGCAGGGCACCCCCCGGGCCGAGCTTGCCGTCCTCCACGAAGGGGCCGCCCTCCCCCTTGGCGCAGAACCCCAGGTCCTCCAGGTGGAGGAGCGCGGTGATCGTGAAGGAGTCATACCCCATCAGCAGGTCGACATCACCGTGCTTGATGCCGGCCATCGCGAAGGCCGCCGGCCCGGACACCGCCCCGGCCGTGGTGGTGAGGTCGGGCATCTGGCTGATCATCGAGTGGTCGCCGCAGGTGGCGGCGCCGAGCACGTAGACGGGCGGCTTGGGCAGGTCGCGGGCCCGGTCCGCCGAGGTGAGAACGAAGGCACCGGCCCCGTCGGTGACGAGGCAGCAGTCGAGGAGGTGGAGCGGCGACACCTGCAGCGGCGACGCCAGCACGTCGTCGACGGTGATCGGGTCGCGGTAGCGCGCCCGGGGGTTGAGGGCCGCCCAGCGCCGGGTGTCGACCGCGATCTGGGCGAGCTGCTCCGACGTCGTGCCGTACACCGCCATGTGGCGGCTGGCCGCCAGGGCGTAGGAGCCCATCGGGTTGCGGAGGCCGAACGGCAGCTCCCACTCGGCGCTCGGGTTGGGGCCGGGCATCGGGCCCCGCCCGCCGAAGCCGCCCCCGCCCTGGCGGCGCTTCCGGTCGCTGCGCGGGGTGGCCGCGTACACGCTGACCACGACGTCGCAGAGGCCGGCGGCCACCGCCGCGGCGGCGTGCTCGACGTGGAGCTGGAAGCTGGAGCCCCCGACCATCGTCCCGTCGAAGTAGCGGGGGTGGATGCCCAGGTACTCGGCGAGGCCGGTGACGTTGCCGGCGCAGCAGAGGCCGTCGACGTCGTCGAGGGTGAGCCCGGCGTCGTCGAGCGCCTCCAGAACCATCGCCGCCTCCAGGGCGCGGCCGTGCTGGTCGAGCTCGCCGGTGGGCGAGGCGGCGTCGGCCACCCCGACCAGCGCGGTGGCCCCGCGCAGCGTCCGCTCCGTCACTCCCCTGCCACCTCCTTCGTCGCCCCCGAGCGCTCGCTGTTCCGTGACGTTGACGACATCCCGAGACCGACCCCCAAAGTCGCGATCACCCGGGAGCAGTCTTACCTGACCCGGGGTCAGTCGGCACAGCCGGAGGCCCGGAGGTGCGCACCGCGGCCAGCTGCGTGGCCTGCGCGACGAGCCGGCCGCGGCCGTCCCACACGTCGCACACCTCGTCGACCAGCTCGTCCTCGACCAGCCGCGCCCGCTGGTGCACGAGGACCGGCCCTGGCGCCGGCACCGCCCGGACGTAGGTGGTGAGCGACAGCGTCGGCACCCAGCCGGTGGTGCCGAGCCCGAACGTGGCCGGCGGCACGGCGTCGACCGCCAGCAGCAGCGACAACGGGTCGTGGGGCCGGCCGTCGGGGAACGCCAGCCAGGCCCAGAACTGGCCGGACCCGCTGGGCCGCTCGGGATCGAACCGGTGGATCGGGTCCATGCGCTGGTCGATCTGCTGCAGCAGCGACAGCGGCATCTCGGCGGCGCCGACCGACGGGCTGCGCGGGCACTCGTCGAAGGGCGTGGCCGCGGGCATGACGGCGTCGGTCCACCACGGCTCGGTGGCGGCGTCGAGCCGCCCGACCGTGAACGACACGTCGACGTTGGTCCGCCCGTCGGTGACCAGCCGGGCCCGCACCTGGCTCACCCGGCGACCCCGGCGCAGCACCTCGGTGTGAACCTCGGCGGGCCCCGGCGGCGACGGCGTGACGTACTGGGCGGTGGCCGCCAGGACGTGGGGGTGCTCGGGCCCCTCGACCTGGGCCGCCGCCGCGACCGCCGCCCGCCCGAGCAGCGCCAGCTGGTAGCCGCCGTTGGGGACGGCCCCGATCGACCACCCCGGGTCGACGACCACGTCGAAGACCCCGTCGGCCCCGTCCCGGGACACCACGGCGGTCGCCCGGTCGAACGCGCCCTCCCCGACCCGCGCCGCCCCTCCCGACGCCGCCGGCGAGACCGTCGCCGAGGATCCCTGCGCCCGCGGGCGCGCCGCCGCGGCGGGTGTCGGGGCAGCGGTCGGCCCGTCGAATGTGGCGTCGGGCGGGGTGTCGGGGGCCGTCATCGCTCGGCCGCCGCCAGCTCGGCGACCAGCGCCTCCGTCCGGCGGCGGGCCTCGTCGTCGCCGAAGGGCGCCACCAGGAAGTCGGTCGCCCCGATTTCGGCGAAGTGCCGGAGCTGGCGGGCCACCTCGTCCTCGTCGCCCACCACGGCCACGCCGCCGGGACTGGCGACGCCCTCCTCGTCGAGCATCGCCCGGTACGACGGCAGCGTCCCGTAGATCGCGAACGCCTGGTCGGCCGCCGCCCGCGCCCCGTCGACGTCGGTGGTCACGCTGACCGGCAGGCCCACCGACACCCGGGGCGCCGGCCGCCCCGCCTGGTCGGCCGCCGCCGTGATGCCCGGCACGGTCAGCTTCTCGATCGTGCGGGGCCCGGTCATCCAGGTCATCGTGCCGTCGGCCACCTCGCCGGTCAGCTGCAGCATCTTGGGACCGAGCGCCGCCACCAGCACCGGCGGCGCCGGCGCCGTGATCTCGAGCGGGAAGGCGTGCACCCGCAGCGTCTCCCCGTCGACATCGGCGCCCTCGCCCCGGAGCAGCGGCATCAGCACCTGCAGGTACTCGCGCATGTGGCGCACCGGCTGGTCGAACGAGATGCCCCACATGTTCTCGACGACCGCCTTGTGCGACAGCCCGATGCCGAGGGTCAGCCGGCCCCCGGTCGCCGCCTGCACGGTGAGGGCCTGGGCGGCCAGCATGAACGGGTGGCGGGGGTAGGTGGGGATCACGGCCGTGGTGAGCCCCACGTCGGGCACCTGCGACCCGACCACTGCCATCGCCGTGAGCGTGTCGTAACCGAAGATCTGCGACATCGCCGCCGTCGGCACCCCGGCGTCGGCGACCTTCCGCACCCGCTCGGTCAGCTCGGCGATCGTTCCACCCGTATCGATCAGCAATCCGTAGCGCACGCAGCGACGCTACAGACGCGGGCCCCGAATGCCCCCGGTCGGCGGGGCCCTCGCTGATGCCGCCGTCAGCGGAAGTCGCGGCTGCGGTTGGCCGCCGGGACCGGCAGCGGCTCCACGTGCAGAGCGACAACGTTGACCACCCCCTCCGCCTTCTCCAGCCGCCCCCGCACCAGCAGCGCCGGCGACTCGCGGATGATGCGCCGGTGGTGGGCCCAGCAGCCCTTCGACACCACCACGTTGATGAGCCCCGTCTCGTCCTCGAGGTTCACGAACGTCACCCCCTGGGCCGTCGCCGGCCGCTGCCGGTGGGTCACCACCCCCGCCACCAGCACCTTCGCATCCGAAGGCACCGACTTCAGCCCCTCGGCCGTCACC
>DATCLV010000782.1:0-4444 GCA_036563745.1 Acidimicrobiales bacterium
CGTCGTGCTCGAGGCCGGGCCCGAACGGGCCGACCGCAACGAGCTCGTCGGCGCCTACGCCCGGGCGCTCGCCAAAGGGGCCGATGCCCCCTACGTGGGCACCCCCGCCGACGTCCACGCCCCCAGCCCCGCCGAGCCCGACGGCGAGGACGGCCACTACGACCAGGCCGGACCCGACCGGTTCCGCAGCACCTACGAGCGGCTCGCCGGCGGCAGCACCTGGCACTGGCTCGGCAACGCACCCCGGCTGCTGCCCAGCGACTTCCGGCTCCGCTCCACCTACGGCGTCGGTGTCGACTGGCCCATCTCGTACGACGACCTCGAACCCTGGTACGCCGAGGCCGAGCGGGAGCTGGGGGTGGCGGGCGACGCCGACGAGTGGGACGGCGTCCTGGGCGCCTGGCGGTCCACGCCGTTCCCGATGCCGCCGATCTGGACCAGCCACGGCGACGAGGTGGTGGCCGCCACGCTCGACGGGCACGTCGTCGACGGCGTGGCGCTCCACGTGCGCCGGTCGCCGCAGGCCCGGAACAGCACGCCCTACCAGGGGCGCCCGCCGTGCGCCGGCAACTCGAGCTGCGTCCCGATCTGCCCGATCGGCGCCAAGTACGACGCCACCGTCCACCTGGACCGGGCGCGGTGGCTGCCCCGTCCCGCCGAGGTCCGCACCCGCTGCGTGGTGACCCGCCTCGTCCCCGACGCGGAGGGACGCATCGTCGGCGTCCGCTACGACCGGTGGACCGAGGACGGCCGGCGGCGCACCACCCACGAGATCGCACCCCAGCTGGTGGTCGTCGCCGCGCACGCCATCGAGACCCCGTTGCTGCTGCTCGCATCGGGGCTCTGCCCCCAGGGGCCCGTCGGCCGTCACCTCATGGACCATCCACAGGGCTTCGGCGCCGCCATCCTGCCCCGCCCCGTGTTCCCGTTCCGGGGGCCGCCGGTGGTCGTCGGCATCGACGAGCTGCGGGACGGGCCGGCGCGGGCGGGGCGCGCCGCGTTCCGGATCTCCGTCGGCAACGACGGCTGGGGTCGCCTGGAGCCGCCGGAGACGACCGTCCGCCGCCACATCTTCGACGACGGGCTCCTCGGGCCGGACCTGCGGGCGGCCGTCAACCACCGCGTCACCCGGATGCTCAGGATGAGCTACTCGACCGAGATGCTCCCGGACCCCGACAACCGGGTGGAGCTGGCCGGCCACGACGACAAGGGCAACCCGCGCCCCCGCCTCCACTTCCGCGTGCCCGACTACAACCACCGGGCGTTCGCCCACGCCACCGACCTGCTGCGGCGGCTCTTCGCCCGGCTCGGCGCCACCGAGACGGCCTACTCGTTCCCCGACACGCCCTACTTCGGTGCCGGGCACATCATGGGCACCTGCCGCATGGGCACCGGCGCCCGCACCTCGGTGGTGGACCCGCTGGGTCGGGCGCACGAGCACCCCAACCTCTACCTGGTGGGCGCCGCGCTGTTCCCGACGATCGGGACGGCGAACCCGACCCTCACCGCCGCCGCCCTCGCCCTTCGCACGGCCGGGGCCATCGCCGACGCCCCGGTCCGCCACGCCGTGGGGGTGTCGACGTGAGCGGCGGCGGCGTGTCGCTCGGCTCGACCTCGGGCTCGGGCGGGATGCCGGCCTCGGCGTCGACCTCGGCGTCCGGCGGGGTGTCGGCCTGGGCAGGGGTGCCGGCCCCAGGCGCCGACCGGCCGTCGACCGGCGCGCGCGCCACCCGGGGGCGGCTCCTGTCGCTGCTGTCGGAGGCGTGCGAGCTGGAGCACGCCCTCGCCTGCTCGTACCTGTACGCGGCGTTCAGCATCAAGCGCGACATCGCCGACGGGATCACCTGGGAGGAGCAGCAGCGCAACCGGCTCTGGGCCGGGCGGATCTACCACATCGCCGCCCAGGAGATGCTGCACCTCGCCCAGGCCTGGAACCTCCTGGCCGCCGCCGGTGGCATGCCCTACTACGCCCGGCCCAACTTCCCGCTCGCCGCCCGCCACTACCCGCTCAACGTGGCGCTCGTCCTGCGAAAGTTCGACCTCGCCACGCTCGACCGGTTCCTCTACTACGAGGCGCCCGCCCACAACGACCCCCGCGCCCCCGACCGGGCCCTGCCGCCCGACGCCGCCTGGCCCATCGACGAGTCGTTCCCCTACACGTCGGTCGGCGAGCTGTACGGCGAGATCCGGTACGTCATCGAGCACGTCGACGAGGAGCACCTGTTCCTCCGGCCCGGAGCGGGGCAGGCCCGGCCCGAGCTGGTCGACTTCGCCGACGTGATCCCCGTCGTCGACCGGGCCACGGCCTTCGCCGCGATCGACCGGATCACCCTGCAGGGGGAGGGGATCACCGAGGACCGGGAGGACAGCCACTTCGGCGTGTTCCGCGCGATCCGCCGGCAGCTGGCGGCCATCGGGCCCGAGCCCCCGGACGGCCCGGCAGCGGGCGCGGCGGATGGTTCGACCGCTGGTTCGGCGGCTGGTTCGGCGGCTGGTTCGGCGGCGGCCCACCCCGTGGCCGACAACCCCTTCGTGCGCCGGCGCCGCGACCAGATCCCCGCCGCGGTGTTCCCGTCCCGGGGCGACGGCATCGAGACCACCGAGATCACCGACGCCCTGGCCGTGCTCGCCGTCGACCTGTTCGACGACGTGTACGTGTCGATGTTGCAGGCGATGGCGTACGCCTTCGTGAACGTGGACGACGGGGATGCGGGTGGTGGTGGCGCGGACCGTGCGTCCACCGTGCGGTCGCTGGCCCGGGCATCGCTCGAGCTCATGACGACGGTGATCAAGCCGCTGGGCGAGGCCATCTGCCAGCTGCCGAGCGGTCGACCGGGCGTCAACGCCGGGCCCACGTTCGCCCTGACCCGGCACAGCTACCTCCCGAACGCGGCCGACGTGAGCCGGGTCGTCTACGGCGAGCGGCTGGTCGAGCTGGCGGCGCACGCCCACCTGCTGACCGATGCCGCCCGCGACCCGCACGTCCCCTGGCCGGCCCAGCGCCAGCTCCAGGGCGCCGCCGCCAACCTCGCCCGCATCGCCGCCGCCCTCACGCTCCGCGCCACCCCGTGACCCGAACCTGCCCCCGAAACGGGGAGTGGGCTCCCCGTTTCGGGGGCAGGTTCGGTAGCCGTACGCCCGCGGCCCCAGATGGTGCGAGAACGGGCGTCATCGAGGCCCGGAAACGCGGCATGATCTGACGAGGACGTTGGTCGCACGGCTCCGGCGCCGGACGACCGCGGCGACAGCATGGGGAGGGCGCCACGGCGCGCCGTCGGAGGGGACGTCATGGGGACGCACCGGTACGAGGAACCGGGCGAGGAGACCGACGGGTCAGACGAGCATCGGCCGATCCCGGCCCTCGCCGACCCCGGCCGTGTCCACGTCACGCTCGACAACCTCGTCGACCTCGCGAACTTCAACGGCTCGGCGCTCACCGGCTTCGCCCCCACCCATGGCGGTGCCCCCGGCCCGGGCAGGGTCGACCTCCCGCCGCCCCCCGCCATCCCCGGGGCGCCGACACCGATCCCCGCCTTCCCCGTCACCCCGCCGATGCCGCCGACGCCCGTCGAGCCCCCGGTCGGCCGCAGGTCCGGCTCGATGCCGGCCGTGCCGGTCCCCGACGGGCCGGACGACGACTACCGGCCGGACGACGGCTACCGGGCGGACGACGATCACGGCCCCGACGCCTACGCGCCCCCCGGCGTCGCCCCGGGACCCGGCGCGGCTCCCGGCCTTGGCGCCGGCCCTGAGGCCTACGCAGGCGACCACGGGCCCGACGCCGGCTCCCGGCCCGGCCCGGGCGCCGGTCCCGGCCGGGCGCTCGCGCCGCCCGACGCACCGGCCGCGCCCGACGCCCCCGCGCCCGCGTCCACACCCGAGGCCCGCCGCACCAACCCCGTGCCCGGCTTCTACGCCGGCAGCGGCACCACCGACACCGGCAGCCACCAGGCCTTCTACGCCGGCAGCAGCGACCCCGACGACACCGGCTACCGCGAGTTCTGGGGCTCGGCCGACGACCACGCCGCCGTCACCGCCTCGTCCGACGCCCACCCCGCCGCAGCCGGGACCGACACCGCCGCCGTCGCCCGCTCCGGCTGGGCCCGGCCCGCCGAGCGCTGGCTGCTCGAGGTCCTCGCCATCACCGCGGCGTCGATGGCGCTGGTGCTGCCGTCGCTCACCTTCGTGGCCGTGCTCGTGGCGGTGGTCGTCGGGGCGACGATGGCGTTCCTCCGCAGCGGCCGCCCCGGCGGCGCGCTGCCCGGCCGGATCCTGGCCCGCAGCGTCCGCCTCCTCCACCCCCGCTCGTCGCTGTGGCTCCCCGTCCTCCTGTCGCGCACGGTCCTCGCCGCGGTGGCGATCCCCGGCGGCATCTCGGCGCTCCTCTGGCTCGACGAGCACGGCCGCAACGGCGCCATCGCCGCCGCCCGCCAGGGCGCCTGGG
>DATCLV010000786.1:0-1520 GCA_036563745.1 Acidimicrobiales bacterium
ATCGCGTAGAAGGGCTCGGGCGTGGCCAGGCACACGTACTCGTCGGCGGCGTCGCCCAGCCGGTCGGTCCACCCCGGCGGCGCCACCGGCACCGCCAGCACGACCCGGGTCGCGCCGTGGGCGCGGGCCACCTCGCAGGCCGCCCGCGCCGTCGAGCCGGTGGCGATGCCGTCGTCGACGACGACGGCGGTGCGGCCCGTGAGCGGCACCCGGGGCCGGTCGCCCCGGAAGCGGCGGGCCCGGCGCTCCAGCTCGGCCCGCTCCCGGGCCTCGACCTCGGCGATCTGGCGCTCGGTGACGCCGGTCATGCGCACGACCTCGGGGTTCACCACCCGGGCGCCATCCTCGCCGATCGCCCCCATGCCCAGCTCGGGCTGGAACGGCACGCCCAGCTTGCGGACGACGATGACGTCGAGCGGCGCGCCCAGCGCGGTGGCGATCTCGTAGGCCACCGGCACGCCGCCGCGCGGCAGGCCGAGCACGACGACGGGCTCGTCCCGCAGGTAGGACAGCTGGGCCGCCAGCCGCCGCCCGGCGTCGGCTCGATCGACGAACCTCATGGGATCCACCCTTTCAGCCCGTTGCCGGCGGCGCGCCTACCCGGCCCGGCGGCCGCTGATCCATCCCGCCGCCGGTGCGCACGTGCCGGCGCAGCGGCGATGATGGGGACGTGGCCGAGCCCCGGCGCGGACACCGCCTCCTGCCCCACACCGCCGACGTCATCGTCGAGGCCTGGGGCCCGGACGTCGCCGCGTGCTGCGAGGAGGCCGTCGCCGCGCTGGCCGCGGTCCACCTCGACGCGGCGCAGGCGGCCGTCACCGACCGGCACCCCGCCCACCTGCCGCCGGCGCCGCCGGACCGGCTGGTGCTCGCCGCCCTCGACGAGGCGATCTTCCTCCTCGACACCGCCGAGGGGGTGCCGGTGGCGGCCGAGGCCCGCCCGGCCACCGACGGCGGCCTGGACGTGACGTTCCTGCTGGCGGAGCCAGCCAGCGTCGAGCCGACCGGCGCCGTCCCCAAGGCGGTGTCGTCGGAGGTCGAGGTCGACGAGCGCCCGGACGGCGTGCGGTGCCGGGTCGTCGTCGACGTCTAGGCGTGCCGGCCGCGCCGTCACCCCTTGACCACGCCGACGGGCACGACGCGGGCGACCCGCCGGGCGAGCCCGGCCCGCTCGACGGTCGACACGACCTCGTCGACGTCCTTGTAGGAGAACGGCGCCTCCTCGGCCAGGCCCCGCGACGACCCGGCCCGCACCTCGACGCCGACGGCGGCCAGCTGGCGCTTCTGCTCCTTGCCCGACGTGCGCTTGCGGGCCGCGGCCCGGCTCATGGCCCGCCCGGCGCCGTGGCACGCCGAGTGGAAGGCGTCGCTGCCCGGCGCGCCGATCAGGATGTGCGAGGCGGTGCCCATCGAGCCCGGCACGAGCACCGGCTGGCCCAGCGCGGCGAGGTCGGCCGGCAGGTCGGGGTGGCCCGGCGGCAGCGCCCGGGTGGCGCCCTTGCGGTGGACGCACAGCAGCC
>DATCLV010000798.1:0-3421 GCA_036563745.1 Acidimicrobiales bacterium
ACGACGACCGCCAGATCGAGGCCACCGTCGTCCGCCCCCACACGGTGCTCCCCCGCGGCGAGCCACGCTGAGCGGCCAGGGGACCGGCACGTGACCGGTCACGGGATCGGCACGGTCACCGTGGTGGATCGCCGAGGTCGATCCGCAGCGACGGCCGATCCTCCGTCCGGACGTCGACCACGTACCGCCGGCCGGGGTTGGCGGCCAGGTCGTCGGTGAGCACCCCCACGTTGTGGTCGTAGGTCAGATGGATCGTGTAGGGCCGATCGCCCTGGGTCGCGGTGATCATCTGCAACGTGTGCGCCGACGGGTTGTCGTGGACGCCGTTGCCCGAGATGACGTAGTGGTCGGCGGTGATCCGCTCGAAGTAGCTCCGGTCCACGTTCCGGTCGCTGCCGTGGTGGGGCACCTTGAGCACGTCGACGTGGAGCGTGCCGCCCGCGTCGAGCACGCCGGCCGCCTCCAGGCCCGCCAGCGTGTGGTCACCCCGGCCGTCGCCGGTGAGCAGCATCGTGCGGGCGTCGCAGCGCAGCAGCAGCACGATGCTCGACAGGTTCGGCACCGACGTGTCGGTGAACGCGGCCACGACGGCGTCGCCGAGCTCGCCCCGCTCGACCCGCCGCCGCACGTCCCGCTCCCACTGCACCTGCAGCTCGCGCAGGCGCGCGGCGTCGGGCCCCACGACCGTCGCCTCCAGACCGGCGCCCAGGTCGACGACCTGTGGGCCCACGACCAGCCCGCCGAACGGCGGGTTGCCGTCGATGCCCAGCTTCAGGGCGACGTCGCGCACCACCCGGGCCTGGGGGATCGAGGCCGCCACGGCGTCGGAGGCCCCGGCCCCGTCGACGATCTCCGCCGGCGGCACCGGCAGCCCCGCCGGCCCGGCGACCGCGCCCAGCGCGTCCTCGAACGAGTTGTGCCAGAGCCGCTGCACGGTGAAGGGCGGGGCCTCGTCCGTCTCGAGCGCGTCGTCCAGGTCCTCGAACAGCCGCACGACGCCCTCGATGTGGTCGCCGTCGAGGTGGCTGACGACGAGGTGGTCGATGCGGAGCGGCGCGGCGCCCCCGGCCGCCTGGTGGAGCTCGGCCAGGCGGGGCTTCAGCCGCGTCCGGTAGGTGGCGGTGAACCCGCCGTCGACGACCATCAGCCTCGGGTTGGTCGCCGTGCCGTAGTGGACCAGCAGGGCGTCGCCCGAGTTGGCGTCCAGGGCCTCGAGGGTGAACACCGACATGGACTGCCTCCTCGATCACGTGCTCACTGCGACTGGAGCGCCCGCAGGATGTCGACCAGGCCACCGCCCTGGAAGTACGGCTCGCGGCCGAGGTCGGTGGCGGTGGACGTGAGGATCTGCTTGACCCGCTGCGGGTCGCCCCGGAGCTCGGGGTAGCGGGCCAGGAGCAGCGCCGCCGCCCCGCTCACGTGCGGCGCCGCCTGGCTGGTGCCGTCGTAGGACTTGGCGTCGTGCAGGGTGCCCTGCACGAGCGGGATGGGCCCGGTGATCCCCTCCCCGGGTGCGAGGAGGTCGGGCTTCCGGCGCCCGTCGGCGGTGGGGCCGCGGGCCGAGAAGTAGCTGGTGCCGTAGCGGTGGGGCAGCGAGGCGTGCGTGGCCCCGACGGTGATGACCTGCTCGGCGTTGCCCGGGTCGGTGATCGAGACCGACTGG
Organism: Acidimicrobiales bacterium; assembly: GCA_036563745.1. GTDB lineage: Bacteria > Actinomycetota > Acidimicrobiia > Acidimicrobiales > VFJN01 > DASXTK01. Next base: position 1,664 of record DATCLV010000798.1, read on the forward strand.
TAGCCGGCGCCGAGCGACCGTCGGGAGCCGTCGCGGTCGACGAACCCGGAGTTGCCGGCCGCCGCGACCACGACCACGCCCGAGTCGACCAGGTCGTTGCACGCCTTGCAGACCGGCGTCCAGCCGCAGGCGTAGTTGGCGACGTGGTGGGCGATCGAGATGCTGAGGTTGACCCCGTGGATCACCCGGCGGCCGGCCCGCCGGTTGATCGCCTGGACCAGCCGCAACCCGGCGACGACGCTGAACTCGTCGCCCTGGCCCAGCTCGTTGAGGACCCGCAGGTCCCACAGCCGCAGGTCGGGGCAGACGCCCTGCAGGCGGACGACGACCTCGCCGTCGCGAGCCTCCCGCCAGTCGGCGGCGAGGATCCCGGCGACGTGGGTGCCGTGGTCGTTGGCCGGCGGCCGGTAGGCGCCCGGCGGGAAGAGGTCGATCTTCTGGGCCAGCAGGCGCTCCTCCAGCCGCATCGACTCCAGCGCCGCGATGCTCGAACCGGCGAAGTGCTCGCGGGCCCGGGTCAGGTCGAACGTGTTCTCGATGCGGGTGCGGTTGACGTAGCGCCGCTGCCCGGAGGCCATCGTCACCAGCTCGACGGGCTCGGGGACGGGCCGGCCGTGATCGTCGAGCTGCCGGAACGCCCAGTGCCGGGCGTCGATGCCGCTGTCGAGCACGGCCCAGCCGATCTCGGCGCAGCTGAGGTCGAAGACCCGCGCCGCGGCGTCGGCCTTGACCGTGTTGCGGGACACCTGCACGGCGCCGATCGCCCGCCGGTTCAGCGACACGGCCCGAACCTTGACCTCGCCCTGGGGCTCCTCGGCCCGGGCGAACCGGGTGGCCAGCCAGGTCACGAGGTTCGGATCGGGGTCGGCGACGAATCGGAACAGGAACCGGTCGTCGCCGTCCAGGTAGCCGATGCGGGACACGAGCAGGCAGAACCACCGGAACCGGTCGATGAGGTCCTGGCGCCGCGTCTGCAGCGTGGCGTCGACCTCGTCGGGGAGCGCGATCCGTCGCTCGGTCGCGCTGGCCCCGACCGCCTCGGCCTGGAGGCCCTGCACCATCTCGGCCTGGAGCTCCTGCCGGCTCATCGTCTGACCGACGACGATCAGGTCGCGCCACGGGGTGAGCGAGACGACGATCTCCAGGAACGCGTCGAACGGGAGCTCGACGGCGATCAGGCTGCTCACCATCGCCGGCTGCGCGGTGCGCAGGGTGACGCCGTGCTCCATGCACGCCCGGCCCAACGCCGCCAGCAGCGTCGGGCCGGCCTCGACCTCGGGTTCGAGCAGCAGGTCGACCGGGCGGCCGTCGTTCCGGGCGTACTCCCGCCAGACCTCGTAGCGGATGGGGGAGTCGAGCGTGTGCGGCCCGGCCGAGGTGTGCTCGGGCCGGAAGATCGCTTCGAAGTCCTCGAGCCGCATCGAACCCCCGGGCGCTCAGCGTGACAGGGACCCTACCCGGAGTGGTTCCCCGCCGGAACGCCGAGGGTGGTGTCGCCGGTGCGGGTGGCGTCAGGTTCGGCGAGGAGCCCGTAATCGCCGGTTAACGGGAGCGACACGGGCCTCGTCGGGAACGCTCTTAGCGTCGGCGCCGATGGACGGTTCCCTCCGACCTGACGGGCGCGACGGGCGCGGCGCGGCGACGGTGGACGGCGCGCGGCTGCTCGACCGGCTGGCGCAGCTCCGGCGCATCGGCGGTGGCTCCGACGGGAGCGTCACCCGGCCGGCGTACGGGCCGGAGGACGTGGCCGCCCGCGAC
>DATCLV010000802.1:0-4711 GCA_036563745.1 Acidimicrobiales bacterium
GCCCCGGTTCTTCACCCCGGTCAACGAGCCGTCGATCACCGCGCTGACGGCCGGGCTGTGGGGGCTCTGGAACGACCGCCGGTCCTCGCCGGCCGACCACGCCGTCGCCCTCGCCCACGCCGTGCTCGCCGACCTGGAGGCCTTCGCCCGCATCTCCGCCGACCGCGACGCCTGGTGGATCGGCGCCGAGGGCTTCGGCTGCCAGCTCGCCGCCACCCCGGACGCCGAGCCGGCCGCCGCCCGGGCCCGGGCGCTGGAGCAGCTCCCGTGGGACCTCCGCTTCGGCGTCGATCCCGACCCCGTCGCCGCCCGCCGGCTCGAGGCCGTCGACGACCGCATCCTCGACCGCATCGCCGCCCACACCCTGGGCCACGACCGGGTCGTCGCCGGCCACGACATGTACCCGGTGAGCGTCCGCCGCCACGGCGACGGCGAGGGCGACGGGGACGACGGCGGCGACGGCGAGGGCGACGACGGGGCGTCGCTCACGCTCGAGGAGCGCCTCGCCGCCTACGACGACGAGGCCCGCCGCTGGCACGCCCGCTACCAGCGGGACTTCTGGGTGTCGGAGACCTCGAACCTCGGGCTGCCGGTGGAGGACGGGCCCCGCTGGCTGAAGGGGCTGGTGGGCGTCCTCGACGGCCTGCTCGCCGACGGGCTCCCCGTGCGCGGCATCTGCTGGTACAGCCGGGGCGACCAGTACGACTGGCACACCATGCTGGCCCGCCCGGTCGGCGAGGTGACCGAGGTGGGCCTCTTCGACGCTGACCGCCGCCCCCGCCCGGTCGCCGAGGCCTACGCCCACCTCGCCCACACCCGCGCCACCGCGGTGTGAGGTCCGGTGAGGGGCGGCGGCTCAGTCGGCGACCGACACCTCGGTCAGCTTGCCGGCGTCGAGGTGGAGGTGCCGGTCGGCCCGGCGCCGGTAGCCGTCGTCGTGGGCCACGACCAGGGTGGCGATGCCGCGGTCGCGGGCGGCGTCGGCCAGGAGGTCGATGACGCTGGTGGCCAGCCGGGGGTCGAGCGACGCCGTGGGCTCGTCGGCGATCAGGACGTCGGGCGACGCCATGAGCGCCCGACCGATGCCGACCCGCTGGCGCTCGCCGCCCGACAGCTGGTGGGGCAGCTGGTCGAGGCGGTCGCCGAGGCCGAGGTCGCCCAGCAGGCGGCGGGCCCGGTCGCGGGTGGACGACACCCGCTCGCCCCGGATGTGGCCGACCAGCTGGAGCTGCTCGGTGGCGGTCAGCGACGGCAGCAGGTTGGCCGACTGGTACACGAAGGCGATGTGGGCCCGGCGCAGCGCGGTCCGCTTGCGCTCCGACAGCCCCGACGCCCGGGTGCCGGCCACCGTCACCTCGCCCTCGTCGGGGCGGCGCAGGAGCCCGGCCACGGTGAGCAGCGTCGACTTGCCGGTGCCGGACTCGCCCGAGATCACCACCAGCTCGCCGGCGCCGAGGCGCAGGTCGAGGTGGTCGAGCACCACCCGGCGGGAGGGTCCGTCGGGGTAGCTCATCACGATGTCGGCGAGGACGAGCGGGTCGCTCACGGTTCCACCCCCAGCGCGATGGCGGGTTCGACCTGGGTGATGCGGCGGATCGCCACGAGGCTGCCGATGACGCCGGAGGCGACCAGCAGGACCGCCACCGTGGCGACCGACGGCGGGTCGAGCTCGACCGGGGCGTCGGTGCCGGCCAGCGCCCCGACGATGCCGATGCCCACCGCCACCCCGACGCCGGTGGCCAGGGCGACGAGGATCGTCATCTGCCCGACGGCGTCGCGGGCGACGTAGCCGTTGCCGGCGCCCATGGCCTTGAGGAGGCCGATCTGCCGGGTGCGCTGCACGGTCAGGACGGTGAAGAAGGCGCCGACCACCAGCGCCGAGATCACGAGGAGGAAGCCCCGGATCAGCGTCATCGTGGTGGTCTCGGCGGTGTAGCCGGGCGAGCCGGCGTAGGCCTCGGTGCGGGTGAGGACCTCGATGTCGTCGCCCGCCGCCCGCTGCAGGTCGGCCTTCGACGCGCCCCGGAGGGCCACGGCCGAGAACCGGTCGTCGACGTCGGCGCCGTACTGGACCTGCTGCCAGGTCTCGAGGGGGACGAAGGCGATCGGGGCGTGGCCGTAGCTGCCGATGTCGGTGAAGGCGACGACCGGCAGTTCGACCCCCGAGCCGCCCATGACGTAGCGGTCGCCCACCTCGACGCCGTCCTCCGCCATCTCGGCGTCGAGGACGAGGCCGGGTTCGCCGTCGTCGAGCGCGGCGGCCGCGTCGTCGTCGGCGACGAGGAAGGTGTCGCTCGCCACCCCGAACAGGGCGATGTCGATGCTCGGCCCGCCGTCCGGCGACGTGGCGTTGACGAAGGTGGCGCCGATGGGAGTCGCCTCCACGCCGTCGACCGCCGTGAACGCCTCGACGGCGTCGCCCCGCAGGGTCGAGCGGCTGAACGTGGCGTCGGCGCCGTCCTGGAAGGCGAGGTGTTCGAGGGGCAGGGCGCGGAGGCCGGAGATGCCGTCGGTCACCAGGCCGGAGGCCAGGCCCGACAGCACCGTCGACAGCAACGCCACCAGGGCGACCACGATGCCTAGGAGCACGAAGCGCCGGATGCCCCGGCGGAGGTCACGCAGCGCGAGGAACACGGTCACGCCCGATCTTGGCCATCCGGCCACGCTACGACCCGCCGGTGCCCCGGCCGGAATCGAGCGGTTCGGGGTCAGTCGGTGAGGACGGCTCGTTCGGGGCAGGTGTCGACGGCGGAGCGGGCCTGGTCGTGGAGGGGGGTGGGGACCTCCGTCAGCAGGGGGCGGCCGTAGCCCTCGTCGTCGCAGTCGAACAGGTCGGGGGCGAGCGAGTAGCAGCGGCCGTGGCCGGTGCAGCGGTCGTGGTCGATTCGGATCCGCATCCACGAAAAGAGTACTAGGATTTCTGGCATGGGCTCGACGCCGGGGTGGTCACCGGCGACGTCCGCCGTCGTCCGCTCCCCGGACCGGCACCCCCGGCCGCCCCGGGGAGCGCGCGGGGTCGCCCTAAGATCGGCCGGACTCGTGGCTGCGAAGAGGACACCGAAAGCACCTCCGTCCGAGGGAGCCGAGACCGCCGAGGACGCCGGGCGCTCCGGCACCCGCTCCTCGGCGCGCCCGCCCGTGCTGTCGCTGGCGTCGGAGCGCGTGGCGAACGTGACGATGGCGTCCTCGGTGGCCGATGCGATCGTCCACGACATCGTGGCCCGGGGCTGGCCCGAGGGCGAGGTCCTGGGGTCGGAGCCGGAGCTGCTGGAGCGCTACGGCGTGAGCCGGGCCGTGTTCCGGGAGGCGGTGCGCCTCGTGGAGCACAAGGAGGTCGCCTCCATGCGGCGCGGTCCGGGCGGGGGCCTCGTCGTGACGGCGCCCACGGTCGAGTCGGTGATCGACGCCGTGGCGGTCTACCTGTTCTACGTCGACGCCGACGTCGAGGAGGTGTTCGAGGCCCGCCTCGTGCTGGAGGAGGTCGTCACCGAGCTGGCGCCCGGTCGCCTCGGCGAGGAGGACGTGCTGGCGCTGCGCGAGCTGCTGGCCCGGGAGCAGCGGGGCGAGGTGCGCGACTACCGGGAGCTGCACGCCCTGCTCGCCCGCGTGACCGGCAACCCGGCGCTCGAGTTCTTCGTCGACGTCCTCAACCGGGTCAGCCAGCTGTTCATGGACGACCCGTCGCTGCTGGAGCGGAGCACGATCAGCGCCTCGTCCCACGCCCACACGGCGATCGGCCAGGCGGTGCTCGCCGGCGACGAGGGCCTGGCCAAGCACCGGATGCGCAAGCACCTCCAGGCCGAGGCCGAGTACCTCCGCCGCGTCGCCCGCACCCGCATCGGCCTGCCCCGGCCGACCTCCCGGCACAAGCGGGGCCAGCAGGTGGCGTCCGCCATCCTGCAGGACATCGCCGACGCCGGCTGGCCCGTCGGCACGCTGCTCGGGTCGGAGAAGGCGGTCATCGAGCGCTACGGGGTGAGCCGGGCGGTGCTGCGCGAGGCGGTCCGGGTGCTGGAGCACCACCAGGTGGCGCGGATGCGGCGCGGTCCGGGTGGCGGCCTGCTCGTCGCCGAGCCCGGGGTGGCCGCCACCACCGAGGCCGTGGCGCTGCACCTCCACCGCATGGCGATCACGCCGGCGCAGCTGCTGGAGGTCCGGTCGGCGGTGGAGATCGCGATCCTCGACCGGGCGGTGGAGCGCCTGACCGACGACGACGTCGCCCGTCTGGAGCAGGCGCTGGCCGCCGAGCGGGCGGCGACGCCGGAGGAGCTGCGCGACCTGGCCCACGGGGTGCACCGGGCGCTGGCCGGCATGTCGGGCAACCGGGTGCTGGAGCTGCTGGCGCTGGTGCTGCTGCGGCTGACCCGGCTCCACCAGGGCCCCCGGCCCCGGCGGGAGGTCGACGCCGAGCGGGCGAAGGACCTGGCCGAGGTCCACGGCCGGATCGTCGAGGCGATCGCCGAGCGCGACCTGGAGGTGGCCCGGCTGCGGATGCGGTCGCACCTGCGGGCGCTGACCGAGTTCGTCAGCTGACGGCTGATCCCGCCCCGACCCCGACCCCGACCCCGACCCGACCCCAGGCCACCGGGCCGCCACGCGCCGCGGCGCAATGCTTATACTCTTTTCGTGCCGCCGTCCTCGTCGTCCTCGTCGACCACCCGCTCCGAGGACCTCCCCGTGGGCACGATCCCGGAGCTCACGCCCGACGACG
>DATCLV010000113.1:0-3481 GCA_036563745.1 Acidimicrobiales bacterium
GCCCGGAGAACACGAACCCCACACCACCGGTGCGGGCCCGGCCGGTGATCCGCGGCGCCCGGAGGCCGGCCACCGCCTCCTCCACCGTGGACGCCACCACGACGGCCCGGTGCTCCAAGGTCGCCCGACCCGTGGCCAAGACCCCCGCCACCGCGTCCAGCGGCTCCGACGCCACCACCGGCGCCAGGCGCTCCAGCTGGGCGTCCAGCGCCTCCCGGGACGCGGCGGACACCACCAGCGCCACCGGAACCCCAGGCGAACCTGCCCGCCCCCCTGCCCGCCCCTCCGAACCTGCCCCCGAAACGGGGAGCCGGCTCCCCGTTTCGGGGGCAGGTTCGGGGCGAGGGACAGGTTCGGGGCGAGGGGCAGGTTCGGGGCGAGGGGCAGGTTCGCTCCCCTCCAGGACCACGTGGGCGTTCGTGCCACTGATGCCGAAGGCACTGACGCCCGCCCGGCGCACCGGGCCCGGCCAGGGCCGGGCCTCGGTCAGCAGCGCCACCGACCCCGACGACCAGTCCACGTGCGGCGACGGTTCCTCAGCGTGCAGGGTCGGAGGCAGGACCCCGTGGTGCATCGCCATCACCATCTTGATCACCCCGGCCACCCCCGCCGCCGCCTGGGTGTGCCCGATGTTCGACTTCACACTGCCCAACCACAACGGCGACGCGCGGTCCTGCCCGTAGGTCGCCAACAACGCCGACGCCTCGATCGGATCCCCCAACGCCGTCCCCGTCCCGTGCGCCTCGACCACGTCCACGTCACCCGGGGCGAGGCGGGCCGCCGCCAGCGCCCGGCGGATCACCCGCTGCTGCGCCAACCCGTTCGGCGCCGTCAACCCGTTCGACGCCCCGTCCTGGTTCACCCCCGAACCCCGCACCACACCCCACACCCGATGCCCACGACGCCGGGCATCCGACAGGCGCTCCAACACCAACACCCCCGCACCCTCGGCCCACCCCGTCCCGTCCGCCCCCGCCCCGAACGCCTTGCACCGCCCATCCGGCGCCAGGCCGCCCTGGGCGGCGAACTCCACGAACAACGACGGGGTCGCCATGACCGTGACCCCACCGGCCAGCGCCAGCGAGCACTCCCCCGCCCGCAGCGCCTGGCCCGCCAGGTGGACCGCCACCAGCGACGACGAGCACGCGGTGTCGACCGTGACGGCCGGTCCCTCCAACCCGAGGGCGTACGCCACCCGACCCGACACCACCGAACCCAGGCCGCCGGTCAGCGCCAGGCCCTCGACCTCGCCGTCGGGTCGGAGGCGCCGGTAGTCCTGCCCGGCCAGCCCGGCGAACACGCCGGCATCGGTGCCCCGCAGCGACAGCGGATCGACCCCGGCCCGCTCCAGCGCCTCCCAGCACACCTCCAGGAACAGGCGCTGCTGCGGGTCCATCGCCACCGCCTCCCGCGGCGAGATGCCGAACAGGCCGGCGTCGAACCCGGCGGCGTCGGCCAGGAAGCCGCCGTGGCGGGGCACCTCGACGTCGAGCGACAGGAGGGCGTCCCAGCCCCGGTCGGCGGGGAAGTCGCCGATGACCTCGTGGCCGCCGGCCACCACGGCCCACAGCTCCTCGGGCGACCCGATCCCACCCGGGAACCGGCACGCCATCCCCACGATCGCCAGCGGCTCGGGGGCGGCCTCCTCGACCGCCCGGAGCCGGGCACGGGTGCGGTGGAGGTCGGCGGTGACCCGCTTGAGCGCGGTGAGGAGCCGGTCGTCGTCCACTACCCGACCGCCTCGCCGAACTCCCGGTCGATGAAGTCGAGGACCTCCTGGGCATCGGCGTCGGCGAGCTCGTCCTCGATCTCGCGGGCAGGGTCGGCGGCACCGTCGCCGCCGTCGCCGTCGCCGGTGCCACCCGACTTCGGGGTGAGGGCCAGGTCCGACGCCAGACGCCGGAGGCGGTCCACCACCTCGGGGGTGACGCCGCCCGCGGCGACCGCGGCCTCCAGCCGGGTCACCAGCTCGTCGGCGTCGAGCCGGCCGTCCGGGTCGGCACCGCCGGCGCCGTTGCCGGCCCGGGCCTCGGCGAGGCGCGGGTGCGCGGCCAGCCGGGTGGCGAGGTGGGCGGCCAGGCGCTCGACGGTCGGGTGGTCGAAGGCCAGCGTGGTGGGGAGGCGCAGGCCGGTGGCGGCGGCCAGGCGGTTGCGGAGGTCGACGGCGGTCAGCGAGTCGAACCCCATGTCCTTGAAGGCCCGGCCGGGGTCGACGGCGTCGGGCCCGGCGTGGCCCAGGACGGTGGCGGCCTCGGCCCGCACGGCGTCGACCATCACCCGGTGCCGCCGGACCCCCGCGCCGCCCGCGGCGGCCAGCCGCCGGACGAGGGGTGGATCGGCGGTGGGATCGGGCGCGCCCGCGTCGCCGTCGCCCCCGGACGACGCCGGTGCCGCGGTCGTCGCCGTCGGCGGCGGGGCCGGGGCGACCAGGCGCCGCCACACCGGCGGCACGCCGGCGGGGCTCGACGCCTGCACGGCCGCCCGGTCGAGGCCGAGGGCGACCGTGACCGGCCCGAGGCCGAGGGCGCGGTCGAGCAGGCGGAGCGCGTCGGCGGTGGCGAGCGGCACGATGCCGGCCCGCCGCATGCGGGCCCGGTCGGCGTCGGCCATGGCGCCGGTGAGGCCGCTGGCCTCGGCCCACAGCCCCCAGGCCACGGCCACGCCGGGGAGGCCGAGCGACCGGCGGTGCTCGACCACGGCGTCGGCGAAGGCGCTGGCGGCCGCGTAGTTGGCCTGCCCGGCGGCACCCAGGACCCCGGCCGTCGAGGTGAAGACGACGAACGCCGCCAGCTCGACGTCGCGGGTGAGCTCGTGGAGGTGCCAGGTGCCCAGCGCCTTGGCGCCCCACACGGCGGCGAGCTGGGCGGGGCTGAGCGAGGCGAGGACGGCGTCGTCGAGCGTGCCGGCGGCGTGGACGACCCCGCGCAGCGGCCGGTCGGTGGGGACCGCCGCCAGCAACCGCTCGACCGCGGCGCGGTCGGCCACGTCGGCGGCGGCCACGGTGACGGCGGCGCCCTGCGCCTCCAGCTCGGCCACCAGCTCGGCGGCGCCGGGGGCGGCGGGGCCACGGCGGCCGGCCAGCAGCAGGGACCGGACGCCGTGGGCGGCGACCAGGTGGCGGGCCACGGCGGCGCCCAGGGTCCCGGTCCCGCCGGTGACGAGGACGGTGCCGTCGCCCCAGCCAGCTGCGTGCTCGGCGGCCCCGGCGGGGGGCGGCGCCTCGACGAGACGGCGGGCGTGCAGCCGGCCGTTCCGGACCGCGACCTCGGGCTCGCCGGTGGCGACGGCCGCGGTTACGAGGGCGTCGACGGCGCCGGGGTCGTCGTCGTGGTCGTCGGCATCGGGGCCGCCGGGGTCGAGGTCGACGAGGACGAACCGGCCCGGGTGCTCCGCCTGGGCGGCGCGCACCATCCCGGCGACGGCGGCGCCGGCCGCGGTGGCGGCGTCCGACCGGTCCCCGGCAACGGCGGCAGCCCCGTGG
>DATCLV010000808.1:0-1798 GCA_036563745.1 Acidimicrobiales bacterium
GGCGAGACGCTCACCATCACCCTCGAAGAGGTGCTGTCGGACACCGCCCACGAGCTGGGCGTCGACCCGGGCCTCCGGAAGGACGGCGTCGAAGCGCACCTCCAGGAGCTGCTGGCCGACTCTCCCGGCTCGATCGGCGACGGGCTCACGCTGGTCCGCCGCGAGTACCCGACCGACATCGGCCCGGTCGACCTGCTGTGCCGCGACGCGGAGGGCCGGGCGGTCGCGGTCGAGATCAAGCGCCGGGGCGAGATCGACGGCGTCGAGCAGCTCACCCGCTACCTGGAGTTCCTGGAGCGCGACCCGCTGCTGCGCCCGGTTCGGGGCGTGTTCGTGGCCCAGCAGATCAAGCCGCAGGCGAAGGTGCTGGCGGCCGACCGGTCGATCACCTGCGTCGAGGTCGACTACGACGCGCTGCGGGGCATCGAGTCCGACGTCCTGCGCCTGTTCTGAGCCACCGCCGCTGAACCACGGGAGCGCCGCCGCCCCGACCGCCGGGTCCGCCGCCCCGGCCCGGCCCCCCGGCGAGGGCGTCGAGCGGGCGTGGGACGGGGGCACGACGTACCCTGACGCGCGTGGGGTCGGGCCGACGGTGGTCGTTGCTGCTGGTGCCCGGGGGCGTGGCCGCGGGTCACGTGCTCGGCTACACGGCCGCGGCCCTCGCCGGGGCGGACCCCTCGCTGGAGGGCGGCCACGGCTACCTCGACGTGCTCCTGCGCCTGGGGGTGCCGTTCACGCTGACCGTCCTGGCCCGGGCGTTCCTGTCCGGCGCCCGGGCGGAGCTGCCGCCGGTGCGCGCCCGCGACCTCGCCGCGCTGCAGGTGACGGTGTTCGCCGTCCTCGAGGTGGGCGAGCACGCGCTCGCCGGCATCGGACCGCTGCGCAGCCTGGCCGAGCCCTCGTTCTGGCTGGGCGTCGTGGCCCAGCTGCTGGTCGCCGGCGGCCTGGTGGCGCTCACCGCGTGGCTGCGCCGGGTGGGCGAGGCGGTGGCCGCGGGCCGCCGCCCGCGGGCCCGGGCGACGCTCCCGACCCCTCGCCCGCTGCGGTCGCTCGTGGCGGTCCCGGCCGTGATCCCGTTGGGGACGTTGTCCCGGAGAGGTCCGCCGGTCGTCGTCGTCAGGTAACCCCCTCGGTCGCGCCCGGCCGCTGCCGGACGATCCCACCGACCACACCCGACGACACGACGACACGAGCCACGAGAGGACGAGCGATGCACCGACGCCGCGCGCCACGGTCCCGGCCCCGCCGGGCCGGACGGCTGGCGATCGCGACCGTGCTGACCGGGCTGGCGCTGCTGGCGCCGCCCCTGGCGGGGCGCGCCGACGCCCACGCCACCCTGATCGAGACCGACCCCGCCGACGACACGGTCGTCGACGCCGTGCCCGACGAGGTCGCGCTGCGCTTCGACGAGCCCGTCGAGGTGGTCGAGGGCGGCATCCAGGTGGTCGCCCCGGACGGCGGGCGCGCCGACGAGGGGACCGTCGACACCGCGGACGACGGCGCCACCCTCCTCGTGCCCCTCGACGACGCCGGCGAGGGCACCTACACGGTGGCCTGGCGGGTGATCAGCGAGGACAGCCACAACCTGACGGGCTCCTTCGTGTTCCACGTCGGGGTGCGCACCGGGGCCGCCGAGCTGGAGGAGCGGTCGAGCACCCCGGCCGACGTCACCGGGGGCGTGGGCCGCTGGCTGGCGTTCACCGGGGCGTTCGCCGTGGTCGGGTCGGTGGCCCTCGCCATCGGTCCGCTCGCCCGCCTGGGCGGGCCCGGGCCCCGGCGCCGGCTCCGGTGGCTGGCG
>DATCLV010000810.1:0-10983 GCA_036563745.1 Acidimicrobiales bacterium
GTCGCGCTTCTCGGCGAACGCCGCCGGCCCCTCGGTCTGGTCGGGGTGCCCCCACAGCGACACCAGCTCCCTGGCCCCCGCCGTGCAGGCGTCGGTGAGCCCCATCTCCAGCGCCCCCAGGAGCGCCCGCTTGGTGGCCGCCAGCGCGGCCGGGCTGTTGCGGGCGATGGTCTCCCCCAGCTCCTGGGCCCGCTCCCGCAGCCGCTCGGGCGGGTCGACGACCTCCGACACCATCCCCAGCTCGTAGGCCCGCTGCGCCGACATGCGCTCGTGGCGGCCGACGAACGCCATCCGCATCACCGCCTCGACCGGCATCTTCCGCATCAGCCCGATCGCCTCGATCGACACCACCTGCCCGACCGACACGTGCGGGTCGAAGAACTCGGCGTCCGAGGCGCAGATGACGATGTCGGCGTCGGCGATCCAGTGGAACCCGCCGCCGGCGCAGATCCCGTTGACCGCGGTGATCACCGGCTTCCAGACCTCCTGGTGCCAGGCGGTGAAGTGAAGGTCGAAGTCCTCCAGGCTCTGCCGGTAGCGCTCCATGCCGATGCCGTCGCCGGCGATCTCGGCCACGTCGACCCCGGTCTGGAAGGCCCGCCCGTTGCCGGTGTGGACGATCACGCGCACGTCGGGGTCGGCGGCGAGCTCGTCCCAGGCGTCGGCGAACTCGTCGCGCATCCGGGCGTTCATGGCGTTGAGCTGGTCGGGCCGATCGTTGATCAGCCAGCCGACCGGCCCGTGCCGCTCGACGATCAGGTGCTCGTAGCGGCCCACCGGGGCTCCCTCCTCTCGGCCCACGCGGCGGGCCCTTCGGTCTGGTCCGGGTGGCCCCACAGCCCGACGAGCTCCCGGGCCCCGGCCCGGCAGGCGTCGGTGAGGCCCAGCTCCAGGGCGCCCCACAGCGCCCGCTTGGTGGCGGCCAGGGCGGCCGGGCTGTTGCGGGCGATCAGCTCGGCCAGCTCCCGCGCCCGGGCCCGCAGCCGCCCGGGCTCGACGACCTCGGACAGGATCCCGAGCTGCCGGGCCCGCTCGGCGGTGAGGCGCTCGTGGCGGCCGGTGAGCGCCATCCGGACGATCGGCTCCATCGGCGACTTCCGCGCCAGGCCGATCACCTCGTAGGCGCTGACCTGGCCGATCGACACGTGCGGGTCGAGGAACGTGGCGTCGCTCGCGGCCAGGACGATGTCGGCGTCGGCCACGAAGTGCAGGCCGCCGCCGGCGCAGGTGCCGTTGACCGCGGCGATCACCGGCTTCCACACCTGGTTGTGCCAGGCGGTCAGGCGCAGCTCGGCCCGCCTGGTGCGGCGCGACTGCTCCCGGAGCGCGGCGGGGTCGCGGGCGAGTTGGGCGACGTCGAGGCCGGTCTGGAACGCCGGGCCGTTGCCGGTGTTCACGATGACCCGGACCTCGGGGTCGGCGTCGAGCTCCCGCCAGGCCGCCTCGAGCTCGGCGAGCATGGCGGCGTCCATGGCGTTGCCGCGGTCGGGCCGGTCGAACACCAGCCAGCCGACGTGGCCCTCCCGGTGGACGTCGAGGGTCGTGTAGCCCTCGGAGTCCGGGGCGCCGGTGGCGCCCGCACGGCCGGCGACGCTCATGACCGCGGGACGTCCTTCCAGGCCGCGCCCGCCCAGGGGTCGGGTTCCCGGGGCAGGCCCAGGAGCCGCTCGCCGACGACGTTCTTGTTCACCTCGGTGGTGCCCCCCTCGATGGTGTTGGCCCGGCTCCGCAGCATGCCCTTCACCGTGCGGTCGAGGCCCTCGCCCTCCCAGGCCAGCGCGTGGGCGCCCAGGGCGTCGACCGCCGCCAGCTGGATCCGCTGGTTGAGGTCGCCGGCGTGCACCTTGCCGAGCGACGAGAACGGCCCGCCCCGCAGGCGCCGGTTGGTCCACGCCCGGATCCGCTCCTCGGCCCACAGGGCGACGATCCGGTGGCGCAGGACGGGGTCGGCGATGCCGGGGCGCAGCAGGGCGTCCGCGCCCGAGCCGCCGATGCGGTCGACGCCCCCGGACCCGGCGCCCGACACCATCTGCCGCTCGCCGGACAGGGTGGCGCCCGCCACCTTCCACCCCTCCCCCGGCGCGCCGACCCGGTGGGCGTCGGGCACCCGGACGCCGTCGAGGAACACCTCGTTGAAGTCGACCTCGCCGGTGAGGTGGCGCAGCGGGCGGACCTCGACGCCCGGCGCGCGCAGGTCGACCAGGAAGTACGTGATGCCCTTCCGCTTCGGGGCGTCGGGGTCGGTGCGGGCGAGGCACACGGCGAGGTCCGACACGTGCGCCCACGTGGTCCACACCTTCTGGCCGGTGACGACCCACTCGTCGCCGTCTCGCTCGGCCCGGGTGGCGAGCGACGCCAGGTCCGACCCGGCGCCCGGCTCGCTGAACAGCTGGCACCACCGCTCGGTGTTGTCGACGATCCGCGGCAGGAACCGCCGCCGCTGCCACTCGGTGCCGTGGGCGAACAGCGCCGGCGCGCACAGGTTGAGGCCGAGCGGGTTGAGCCGCCCCAGCCGGTAGGGGGCGAGCACCGCCTCGACCGCCCGGGCGGTGGCGGGCGGCAGGTCGAGGCCCCCGTACGCCTCGGGCCAGGTGGGCACGACGAGCCCGGCGGCGGCGAAGGTCGGGTACCAGGCCTCGTAGTCGGCGAACGACCGGACCTCCCGCAGCGGCCGCCCCTCGGCCGCCGCTTGCCGCCACGGCTCGGGCACGTGGTCGGCGACCCAGGCCTCGACCGCGGCGACGACCTCCTCGACGCTCGCGCCCCGGACCCGGTCCCGCAGCGTCGCCGGGCGCGTGGGCGTGGGTGTCGACGGCGCCGGGGGCGACGGCGTGGGCGACGGCGTGGGCGACGATCCCGTCATCGGCCCCGGAACCTCGGCTCGCGCCGCTCGGCGAACGCCTGCAGGCCCTCCCGGAAGTCCTCGCTGCGGCTGGACAGCTCCATGGCGAACGCCTCGGCCCGCAGGTGCTGGTCGAGCGGCTGCTCGGCCGACGTGTGCAGCAGCCACTTGGTGAGGCCGAGGCTCACCGTCGGGCCCGACGCCAGCCGGGCGGCCAGCGCCGCGGCCTCGTCGTCGACCTCCCCGGCGGGGACCGCCCGGTGGCCGAGGCCCCACCCGACCGCCGTCGCCCCGTCGATCGCCTCGCCGAGCAGCAGCAGCGACCGGGCCCGCTGCACACCGATCAGCCGGGGCAGCAGCCACGTGCCACCCGAGTCCGGGGTGAACCCCCGCGCCGCGAACGGCTCCCACACGTGGGCGTCCTCGGCGATCACGAGGAAGTCGGCGGCCGCCGCCAGGTGCAGCCCGATGCCGGCCACCCATCCCCGGGCCCCCACCACGACAGGCACCTGGGTGGTGCACAGCAGCGGGACCAGCCGGTGGGCCTGGGCGGGCAGCCGCCGCTGGATCGACCCGACGCGGGGCCGCGCCCCCGTCCCGGCGTTCCGGCCGACGATGTCGAAGCCGGAGCAGAAGTGGTCGCCCTCGCCGGTGACCAGGATCGCCCGCACGGCCTCGTCCATGCCGGCCGCCTCGACCTCGGCGATCAGCGTGGCGACCATGTCGTCGTCGAGCGCGTTGCGCTTGGCCGGCTTGTCGAGGTGCAGGCGCAGCACGCCCTCGTCGCGCGCCACCCGGACCGTCACGACGCACCCCCGCCCGCGTCGCCGCCCGTCCCCGCCGCTCCCCCGCCGACGCCCCGGTCCTCCCAGCGGGCGGCGATCTCGTCGAGCGCGCCCTGCAGGTCGGCGGCCGGGGGGTCGGGCAGGCGCACCGGGCCGTGCTCCCGCGACGGCAGCAGCACCGTGGCGTGCCCCGGCGTCGTGACCTCGCCCCGCTGGTTGGTGCACGACACGTCGAGGTCGACCGCCGGTCGCCCGCCGTCGGCCAGGTACTTGCGGGTCACCGTCCCCCGCACCCACTGGGTGTCGCCGACGTAGTTGAACCGCCGGAGCTCGCAGTCGAGCTTCCACAGCCAGGCGTCATCGCCCATCCAGTCGGTGCACAGGTGGACGAGCCAGGTCTCCCGCATCCGGCCGTAGTCGAACGTGGTCGGGTTGCCGGAGCGGCGGGCGAACGCCGGGTCCCAGTGCACCCGTTGCAGCACGTCCGGGATGTTGGCCTCGTCGCGCTGGAAGAACCGGGGGATCCGCCGCCGGTTGGCCGCCGCCAGCCGCAGGGCCTTCACCCCGTAGAGGCCCATGCCCATGCCGACGTGCCAGCAGATCATGTCGGTGACCGTCAGCGGGCCCTTCACCAGCGGGCCCACCGGGTCGCCCTCGGCCACGTCCTCCCACCAGCGGGGCTCGGCGCCCCGGGGCCGCTCGGCCGCGTACTGGGCCTCGATGGCGGCGATGTCGTCGTCGGCGTAGGACGCCGGCTCGATGTCGTCGTCGCGGCGCCGCTGCCGGGCCTTGGTCCGCTCGGTGCGGACCATCAGCCGGAACTGGGCGGCGAGCACCGGCCCGTCGACCTCCCGGAACACCTGCCCGGTCCACTCGTGGACGGCCCGATCGGCGTAGTCGCTGGGCTTGTCGAGGACGGCGACCAGGGCGTTGCGCCGGGCCACCCGCCGCAGCGGCCGCAGCGGCGCCCACCACTCGCGGGCCGACGCGGCGTAGAAGGCGTGGACGCCGCGGAGCGGGTCGCCCTTCAGCAGGGCCCGGGTGTCGTCGTCGAGGGTGGTGACCTCGTCCTCGCCGATCAGCGTGTCGCCCCCGACCAGCGGTGGCGGGGCGATCGGCCCGCCCCACACGGTGGTCTCGGCGTAGGCCGGGTCGCACCACAGGGGGTTGTCGTCGCCGTAGGCCTCGGCGACGTGGCGGAACGTGTCGGTGGTGGGCAGCGTGTAGTGCGGCGGCATCGGGTGCGGCTCGGCCACGCCGATGCGGGCCCGCAGCCGGGCGATGCCCTCGTCGGTGATGACGCCGTCGGGGCGGTCGGGCCGCGCGGGCCGGGCGGGGCGGTCGGGCGGCACAGGGCGGGTGGTCACAGCGACTCCAGGGGCCGCCGGTCCTCGACCGCGGGCTGGCGACCGATGCGCAGCGGCGACAGCTCGGCGTCGACCAGCACGGTGCGCTCCCAGGCGGCGCCCATGTCGACGAGCGCCTCGGCCCAGCCGGTCAGCGCGCCGCCGCCGTGCCAGGCCTGCTCGAAGGCGCCCCACGCCCGCCAGCTGGGGCAGGCCCACAGCAGGATGCACTCGTCGTCGGCACGCAGGGCGGTCCGGAAGGCGCCGACCAGCTCCAGGCCCTCGGCCGCGTAGGCGTCCTGGCCCTGGGCCCGGACGGCGGCCAGCAGCTCGGGGGCCCGGCCCGGCGGCACGGTGACGATCTCGTGGCAGTAGAGCGCGCCCCGGACGCCGGCGGCGCACAGCTCGTCGATGGGGCGGCTGCCGGCGTCGGGCACGAGGATCCGGTCGCGGCCGCCCTGCCGCAGCGACGCCGCCACCGCCCACCACTCGGCGAGCGACGGGTCCTGGTCGCCGTGCCCGGACCCGGTCTCGACCTCGAAGTTGTGGACCAGGCCGTCCCAGCCGTCGAGCTCCCACATGTTCACGACCTCCGGCCAGCGCCCGGTCGACCCGATCGTCGACCAGACCCCGTAGCAGCGCTGGTTGCGCTCCTCGAGGGCGATCGGCACCCAGTTGGCGGTCATGTGGTGCTGGTAGCGGGCGCGGTTGTGCCCGATGATGTCGATGAGCTCGTGGATGTAGACCTTGGGACCGTCGGCCCCGGTGCCTGCGTCGCCCGCCGCCACGCCGTCAGCCACCCGTGTTGGACGGCCACTGCGGCCGGTGGTAGCCGTCGAAGCGCAGCTCGCCGCCCCGGAGCTCGCGGATCGTGAGGAAGTCGCCCTTGTAGCCCTTGTGGTCGTGGGGGCCGAACTGGAGGTAGGTGGCGGGGCCGCCGTTGGTGGCCGGCATCCAGCGGATCCGCTCGATGCCCTCCTTCACCCAGCGGGGCTCGGGGATGGCGGCGTTGGCGATGCCGTGGATCGCCACCCGGGCCGTGTCGTAGGCGAGGGCGACCACGACGTTGCGGGTGCTGCGGCCGAACCGCTTCTCGAACCGCTCGACCATGGCGTTGTAGTTGGGGTTGGCGCCGTCCTCGCCCAGCTGGTCGACGCCGTGCCAGCCTTCCAGCCCCTCGGCCCAGGCGTTGGAGTTGCTGTAGAACATGAACGCCGTTCCCATGACCCGGGGCGGGTCCCAGCCGAGCGCGGTGAGCGCCGCCGCGAAGTGGAACGTGGCGTAGCCGTAGCCGCCGTAGTAGAGGCCCTCGACGCCCAGGTCGCGCATGAGCGCCAGGTCCTCCTCGAGGCCCCGCGGGTTGGGTTCGAGCTTCACCTCCCGCATGACCTTGAGCCCGAGCTGCAGGGCGGTGTCACGGAAGTAGTCGGCGTAGTCGCGCCCCGAGGAGCCCTGCTCCCAGAACATCCCGACCTTCTCGATGCCCCGGGCGGCCAGCCACTGGGCGCACATCACGCCCTCGGTGGGGATGTCGCCGTTGGCGACCGTGAAGCAGTAGTCGGAGGCGAACCGGTGGGCGCCGGTCCAGCCGATGCAGGGCACCTTGAGCTCGTTGGCCAGGTCCTGGACCACCAGCGAGTTGTCGGAGATCAGCGGGCCGAGGACGACGACGCAGCCCTGGTCGACGAGCCAGCGGTAGCCGTCGAGGATCTTGCGGTAGTTCTCCCGGGGGAGGCCGCGGGCGTCGGCGACCACCAGCTGGACGGGGCCACGGCCGTAGACGCCCTCGTTGAGCGCGTCCTCGATGGCGAGGATCGTGGGGTCGATCCAGTCGGCGAGCAGCTGCCCGAGGTCCATGTCGACGAGGACGCCGATCTTCACCGGCTCGAACGGGTCGCCCTGGGTGCGGACGCCGCGGGTGGGCGGGTAGATCGTGATGCCCTGGACGGCCCGGTCGCCGACCTTGCCGCCGCCCTCGTACCAGGCGGTGCCCTCGCCGCGGCCGCCGGTCAGGTAGCTCTCGGTCCCGTGCGTCACCGAGCACACGGCCCGGTCGGGCTCGGCGATGCCGAGGTCGACGGGCTCAGGGAACATCCGGTCGGCGAAGACGGGTGCCGCGCCGGTCTCGCTGTCCTCCACTGCTCCCCCCTCGTGTGGTCGGATCAGAAAGATTGAACCACGGTTCAAGGTACAGTACGAGCATTCGGAAGGGGGGCGCCATGCCGGACGACGTGCTGCAGGCCGACCTGTACTGGGACCCGCTCGACGTCGAGATCGACGCCGAGCCCTACGCCATCTGGAAGCGGCTCCGCGACGAGGCGCCCGTCTACCGCAACGAGCGCTACGACTTCTGGGCGCTCTCCCGCCACGCCGACGTCGAGGCCGCGCACCGCGACCCCGCCACCTACCTCTCCAGCCACGGGACCGTGCTGGAGATGATGACCGAGCACCCCGTGCCCAGCGGGCTGATGATCTTCCAGGACCCGCCCGAGCACACCCGGCTCCGGTCGCTCGTGTCCCGGGCGTTCACGCCCCGCCGCGTCGCCTCGCTGGAGGGCCACATCCGCGAGCTGTGCCAGGGCCTGCTCGAGCCCTGGCACGACGGCGCCGACTTCGACTTCGTCGCCGACTTCGGCGCCACCCTGCCCTCGATGGTGATCTGCGAGCTGCTCGGCGTGCCGTCCACCGACCGGCCGTGGGTCAAGGAGAAGATCGACACCACCTTCCACATCGAGCCCGGCGTCGGGATGCTCAACGACGTCTCGCTCACCGCCCGGATCGAGCTCGACCAGTACCTGCTCAAGCTGCTGGAGGACCGGGCCGCCCACCCCGGCGACGACCTGCTCTCCGGCCTCACCCAGGCCGACCTCACCCTGCGCGAGTCCGCCGACTTCGCCAACCTCCTCGTGGCCGCCGGCACCGAGACCGTCGCCCGCCTGCTCGGCTGGGCCGCCGTCGTCCTCGACCAGCACCCCGACCAGCGGGCCGAGCTCGCCGCCGACCCCGAGCTGATCCCCAACGCCGTCGAGGAGCTGCTGCGCTACGAAGCGCCCTCCCCCGTCCAGGGGCGGTGGACCAGCCGCGACGTCGAGCTCCACGGCACCACCATCCCCGCCGCCAGCAAGGTCCTGCTGATCACCGGGTCGGCCGGCCGCGACGAGCGGGCCTTCCCCGACGCCGACCGGTTCGACATCCATCGGCGCTTCGACCACCACGTGTCGTTCGGGTTCGGCATCCACTTCTGCCTCGGCGCCGCGCTGGCCCGGCTGGAGGGCCGGGTGGCGCTGGAGGAGGCCCTGCGCCACCGCCCCGACTGGCAGGTCGACCACGACCGGGCCGTCCGCCTGCACACGTCGACCGTCCGGGGCTGGTCCTCGGTGCCGGTCCGCTGAGCGGGGGCCGACGTGGAGATCACCCGCGGCGAGTTCTGGGGCCGCAACCCGCACGAGGACCTCGCCTGGCTCCGGGCCAACGACCCCGTCCACTGGGACGAGGACGGCCAGGTGTGGGGCGTCACCCGCTACGCCGACATCCGGGCCGTGTCGAGCAACCCGGCCACGTTCTCCAACGCCGGCGGCATCCGGCCCGACTCCGGGCCCGTCGGGATGCTCATCGACATGGACGACCCCGCCCACCTCCGCCGCCGCCAGCTGGTCAACCGTGGGTTCACGCCCCGCCGGGTCCGCGACCTCGAGCCTCGTATCACGGAGGTCGTCGACCGGCTCGTCGACGGGTTCTGCGAGCGCGGCACGTGCGACCTCGTGGGCGACTTCGCCGCCTGGCTGCCGCTGGTCATGATCGGCGACGCCCTCGGCGTCCGACCCGAGGACCACCCGCAGCTCCTGCAGTGGTCCGACGACCTCATGCGGGGCCAGGGCGCCGCCGACGAGGCCGCCGTGCTGGCCATGATCGGCGCCTTCGAGGGCTACGAGCGCTACATCCGCCCGGTGATGGCCGACCGGAAGGCCTGCCCGGCCGAGGACCTCATGAGCGCCCTCGTGCACGCCGAGATCGACGGCGACCGCCTCGACGAGCACGAGATCGTCATGGACTCGCTGCTCATCCTCATCGGCGGCGACGAGACCACCCGGCACGTGATCAGCGGTGGCCTCTACCAGCTCCTGGTCGACCGGTCCCGCTGGGAGCGCCTGCTGGCCGACCGGTCGCTGGTGCCGAGCGCCGTCGAGGAGTCGCTGCGGTGGGTGTCGCCGATCAAGAACATGGCCCGCACCGCCACCCGCGACGTCGAGCTGGGCGGCACGACGATCCGGAAGGGCCAGAAGCTCCTGCTCCTCTACCCGTCGGCCAACCGCGACGAGGACGTGTTCCCCGACCCGATGACCTTCGACATCGCCCGGTCGCCCAACGAGCACGTGGCCTTCGGGTTCGGGCCCCACTTCTGCCTGGGCGCGGCGCTGGCCCGGCTGGAGCTGAAGGTGGCGTTCGAGCGGCTGCTCGACCGCCTGCCCGACCTGCAGCTGGCCGACCCCGCCGAGCCCGCCCACCGGCCCGCCAACTTCGTGAGCGGCTACGAGTCGCTGCCGGTCACCTTCTCCCCCACCGCCCCGACGGCCGTCACCGCCGAGACCGGGTGATCTCGGCGCAGAGCGCCGCTCCGTCACCCGGTTTCGGAGATGTCGCTCAGAGGCGCCCGGGGGTGCGGAGGTCGGGGTGGACCCAGTCGGGCGACCGCTTCTCCCGGAACGCCGCCCAGCCCTCGGCCATCTCCGGCCGGTCGAAGCTGGCCTCCATCGTCATCCGGTCGTAGGTGCCGTAGTACTCGTGGAAGGCCCGCTTCACGTCGCGGCGGGCCGCGGGCGCGGTCCGGCAGCACTGCGCCAGCACCTCGGTCGCCCGCGCCAGCAGCTCGTCGTGGGGCACCACCCGGGCGACCAGGCCCCACGCCTCGGCCTCGGCGGCGGTGACCACCCGGCCGGTGAGCAGCATGTCCCGGGCCCGGGCCGGGCCGATCTGCCGGGGCAGCACCTGGGCGTAGTTCATGTCGGCGATGCCGCGGAACAGCTCGGGCGCCCGGAACGTGGCCCGGTCGCTGGCCACGGCCACGTCGCACAGCATGGCGATCACCAGGCCGCCGCCCTGGCAGATGCCGTTGACCGCGCACACCACCGGCTTGGGGGCCCGGCGCACCGCGTCGAACGGGGTGATGTCCATGCCGAGGTGCTCGGCGACGCCGCCCCAGCTGTCCTCGGTGGAGAACGGGTCGCCGCCGGGCATGAACACGTCGTCGACGCCGGTGATCAGCAGGCCGGCGAGGTCCGGGTCGCGGCCGACGTGGTCGACCGCGTAGCGGATGCCGAAGTACATCGACGGCGTGAGCGCGTTGCGGGCCTGCGGCCGGTCGACCACCAGGTGGGCCAGCGGCCCGTGCCGCTCGAAGCGGAGGAACGGGGTGCCGAGCCAGTCGCCCCGGGGCGGGTCGCCCGGGCCCGGGCCGGACGTGGCGTCGGCGTCGGTGCCGGCGCCGGTGCCGGCCTCGGTGTCGGCCTCGGGGGTGCCGGGCGGGTCGGCCATGGTCGTCGGCGGCGGTGCGCTCAGGCGACGACGAACGCCGCGGCCACGAGGTCGTGCAGCTCGGTGAGCGCCAGACCGCCCTCGGCGTCGGGGTCGTCGCCCACGACCTTGGGGTCGGTGGCCTGGTAGGCGGCCATGAGCCCGCTGAACAGGCGGGACAGCACGTCGGGGTCGCCCGGGCGGAAGACGCCGGCCTCCTGGCCCCGGCGGATGAGCGACGCCTGGAGCTGCATCGCCTCCTCGTAGCGGCTGGCGATCGCCACGTCGATGGCCCGGTCGGCGGCGAGCATGTGGACGCTGGAGTAGCGCAGGTAGAGGCGACCGAACTGCGGGTGCTCACGGAAGAACCCGATCTCGAAGTCGATGAGCGCGTGGAGCTGCTCGACCGGGTCGACCGACGTGTCCTCCAGGATCTCGCGGAGCCGGGGCATGAACTGCTCCCCGCGCCGGACGAAGATCTGCTGGAAGAGCTCGTCCT
>DATCLV010000811.1:0-7939 GCA_036563745.1 Acidimicrobiales bacterium
GTCGCCTGACCGAGGAGCAGCTCGACAACTTCCGCCAGGAGGTGGGCGGGACGGGCCTGTCGAGCTACCCGCACCCCCGGCTGATGCCCGAGTTCTGGGAGTACCCGACGGTGTCGATGGGCCTCGGCCCCCTGAACTCGATCTACCACGCCCGGTTCCTGCGCTACCTGCACAACCGGCAGATCGACGACACCAGCCAGAGCCGGGTGTGGTGCTTCCTCGGCGACGGCGAGTGCGACGAGCCCGAGACCCTCGGCGCCCTGACGCTCCCCGCCCGCGAGCAGCTCGACAACCTGATCTGGGTGGTGAACTGCAACCTGCAGCGCCTCGACGGCCCGGTCCGCGGCAACGGCAAGGTCATCCAGGAGCTGGAGGCCGTGTTCCGCGGCGCCGGCTGGAACGTGATCAAGGTGGTGTGGGGCTCCCGCTGGGACGAGCTGCTGGCGCAGGACCGCGACGGCGTGCTGCTCAACAAGATGAACTCCACCGTCGACGGCGAGTTCCAGCGGTACGCGGTCGAGTCCGGGGCCTACATCCGCGAGCACTTCTTCGGGCCCGACCCACGCCTGCGGAAGATGGTCGAGCACCTCTCCGACGACGACCTCCGCAACCTGCCCCGCGGCGGCCACGACTACCGCAAGCTCTACGCCGCCTACAAGGCCGCCACCGAGCAGACGGGCGCCCCGACGGTGATCCTGGCCAAGACGATCAAGGGCTGGACCCTGGGCCCCGACGTCGAGGGCCGCAACGCCACCCACCAGATCAAGAAGATGACCGTCGAGCAGCTGCGGGCCATGCGGTCCCGGCTGTTCCTCGACGACGTCATCCCCGAGGACGCCCTGGCCGAGGACAAGGAGCCGCCCTACATCCGGTTCCCGGAGGGCTCGGTCGAGCACACCTACCTGATGGACCGGCGCCGGGCCCTCGACGGCCCGCTGCCCCACCGGGTCACGCAGGTGAAGAAGCCCGTCCAGCTGCCGAGCGACTCGACGTTCGCCGAGGTGATGGCCGGGTCGGGCAAGCAGGAGGTGTCGACCACCATGGCCTTCACCCGCCTGCTGCGGAACCTGTGCCGCGACCAGCAGTTCGGGTCGCGGGTGGTACCGATCATCCCGGACGAGGCCCGCACGTTCGGCATGGACGCCCTGTTCAAGGAGTTCAAGATCTACGCCGCCCAGGGCCAGGTGTACGAGCCGGTCGACGCCCAGCTCCTGCTCTCCTACACCGAGGCCCGCAACGGCCAGATCCTGGAGGAGGGCATCACCGAGGCCGGGTCGATGGCGAGCTTCATCGCCGCCGGCACCTCCTACGCCCACCGGGGCGTGCCGATGGTGCCGTTCTTCACCTTCTACTCGATGTTCGGCTTCCAGCGGATCGGCGACCTGATCTGGTCGGCGGCCGACTCCCGGGCCCGGGGCTTCCTGCTCGGCGCCACCGCCGGCCGCACCACGCTGCTCGGCGAGGGCCTCCAGCACCAGGACGGGCACAGCCACGTGCTGGCCAGCACGTTCCCCAACGTCGCCGCGTGGGACCCGGCGTTCGCCTACGAGATGGCGACGATCGTCCGCCACGGCCTGCGGGAGATGCTCGTCGACGAGCGCGACGTCATCCACTACCTCACGCTCTACAACGAGAACTACCAGATGCCGCCGCTGCCGACGCCCGGCGACGACGACCCCGATCCCGAGCGGGTCACCCGCGGGATCATCGAGGGCCTCTACCGCTGGGCGGAGGCGCCGGAGGGCCGCGACCACCGGGCGACCATCCTGTTCTCGGGCACTGCCCAGGGCGCCGCCCGGGCTGCGCAGGCCGAGCTGGCCCAGCGGTGGGACGTCGCGGCCGAGCTGTGGTCGGTCACGTCCTACAAGCGGCTGCGCGAGCAGGCCCTCGAGACCGAGCGGTGGAACCGGCTGCACCCCACGGAGAGCCCGCGGGTGCCGCTCGTCACCGAGCGCCTCGGCACCGAGGGCGGCCCGATCGTGGCGGTCACCGACTTCATGAAGATGGTGCCCGACCAGGTGGCGCGGTGGGTGCGGCAGCCGTTCGTGCCGCTGGGCACCGACGGGTTCGGCCGCTCCGACACCCGCGAGAAGCTGCGGTGGTTCTTCGAGGTCGACATGCCCCACGTGGTGGTCGCCACCCTGTGGGGCCTGGCCCGCCAGGGCGAGGTGAAGCCCGAGGTGGTGGCGGAGGCCATCGCCCACTACGGCATCGACCCCGAGCGCATCGACCCCCGCGCCCACGACCTCTAACCCCACCAGGCCACCAGGTCACCAACCCAACCCGAACCTGCCCCCGAAACGGGGAGCTGGCTCCCCGTTTCGGGGGCAGGTTCGTTTGAATGGACCACCTCGTGGGGTGACCGCCGCCGCAGACCGTGTCACCGCCCTGCGTGGTGTCACCTGTACATTGCGTGACTCGTGTCCTCGTCTCGTCGCGCGCTCGGTTACCTTCCCGCGCTCGACGGCCTCCGCGCCCTCGCGGTGGCCGCGGTGCTCGCCTACCACCTCGGCTACGGCGGGGTCCCGGGCGGCTACATCGGGGTCGAGGTGTTCTTCGTGCTCTCCGGGTGGCTGGTCTGTGCGCTGCTCCACGCCGAGCACCAGGAGACGGGCCGCATCGACCTCCGGCGGTTCTGGCTGCGCCGGTTCCGCCGGCTGCTCCCCGCGGTCGGCCTCGTCATCGGCGCCACGCTGGTGGTGGCCACCTTCACCGAGCACGACCGGTTCGTCAGCCTCCGCAGCGACGCCCTCGCCGCTCTGGGCTACGTCCTGAACTGGCGGTTCATCCTCGAGCGGCAGTCCTACTTCGAGGCGGCGGCCGGACCGTCGGCGCTGCAGCACCTGTGGTCGCTGTCGATCGAGGAGCAGTTCTACCTGGCGCTCCCCCTGCTGCTGGGCGTGGTCCTCGCCACCCGGGTCACCCGCCGGTGGGCGCCGCTGCTGGTCCTGGGTCTGATGGCACTGTCGACGGCGTGGCGGTTCGTGTTGACCGAGCCGGGCGCCGACCCGTCACGGATCTACTACGGCACCGACACCCGGGCCGCCGGACTGCTCATCGGGGTGGCGCTGGCGCTGGTGTGGGTGCCCCACCGCCTCCGTCCCGTCGCCGGCCGGTGGGCGCCGGTCGCCCTCGACCTCGTGGCGCTGACGGCCCTGGTGGTGATCGGCCGCTACGTGGTCGAGGTGAGCGAGCACGACCCCGACGCCTTCGGGGCCTCCCTCACCACCATCGAGCTCGCCACCGCCGTGCTGATCGCGGCGGTCGTGCACCCGGTGCAGGGCCTGGTGGCGAAGGGCCTGTCGCTGGCGCCACTGCGCTGGATCGGCCAGCGGTCCTACGGCATCTACCTGTGGCACTGGCCGATCGTCGTCGCCGTCGCCGCCGCCCCTGGGGAGCAGCCCGAGACGCCCTGGCGGGCGGCGGGCATCGTGGTCGCCACCGTCGTCCTGGCCGGGATCTCCTACCAGTGGGTGGAGCAACCCATCCGTCGGCGGGGGTTCCTGCCGGTGCTCGACGACCTCCTGCGCCGCTACCCCGGGGCGATGCGCCGCCGCCCGGTCACGGGGGCCCTGCTCACGGGGGCGACGCTGGCGGCGCTGGCGTCCGTGCTGGTCACCGGGCACCACATGGTCACGACCCCGCCCGACGTGCAGCTGACCTCGGAGATGGCCAGCGCCCCGCTCCCCACGGCGCCCGTGGCGCCCACGACGACGGCGCTCCCCACCACCACCGCCCCGCCCGCCGTCGCCGGACCGGCGGGGCAGGCGAGCCAGGCCGGTGCCGCGGGCCAGGTCGTCGCCCCCACGACGACGACCACCCTCCCGCCGATCACCGGCATCGGCGACTCGGTGATGCTGGGCGCCGCCCAGGCGCTCACCGCGCGCCTCGGCCCGTCGATGCGGGTCGAGGCCCAGGTGGGCCGCCAGATGGTCGACACCCCGGACCTCGTGGCCGAGCTGGCCCGCGATGGCCGGCTGGGCGAGGTCGTGGTCCTGCACCTGGGCGCCAACGGCCCCTTCCCCGACGAGGCCCTCGACGAGATCGTCGACAACGCCGGCAACCGCAAGATCCTGCTCCTCAACGTGAAGGTCCCCCGCCGCTGGGAGGGTGAGGTCAACGACCGCATCCTCGCCGCGGCCCGGCGCCACCGGCGGGTGACCGTGGTCGACTGGCGCCAGGTCGCCGACGCCGAGCCCGGCCTGCTCACCCGCGACGGCTACCACCTCACGCCGGTCGGCCAGCAGCGCTACACCGACCTGGTGGCCGAGGCGGTCACCACGTCGCTGCAGCCGAAGACCGCCAGCGGCCGCCTCGGCCACACGCAGCGCTGACCCCGCCTGCCGTGCCCTCGACCCGCCACCCCAGCCGGGCGCCCGCCGCTACCGTGGCCTGCATATGAGCGCCCCGACACTGACGGTGACCGGTGAGCCGGCGGCCGATCGACTCCTCGTCGAGGATCCACTGGCCCTGCTGATCGGGATGCTGCTCGACCAGCAGTTCCCGATGGAGCGCGCGTTCGTGGCCCCCTACCGGCTGCAGGAGCGCCGGGGCCGCAAGCTCGACGCCGCCGAGATCGCGGCGGCCGACCCCGAGGAGATCGCCGCGGCGTTCCGCCAGCCCCCGGCCCTGCACCGGTACTGGGGCGCGATGTCGAAGCGCACCCAGGCGCTGTGCCAGGTGCTGGTCGACGAGTACGGCGGCGACGCGGCCGCGGTGTGGCGCGGGGTCGACAGCGGTGCCGAGCTGCTGAAGCGGGTGCAGGCCCTGCCCGGGTTCGGCAAGGAGAAGTCGAAGATCTTCGTGGCCCTCCTGGCCAAGCGGTTCGGCATCCGGCCCGAGGGGTGGGAGAAGGCGGCGAGCCCGTTCTCCGACGACCAGCCCCGGTCGGTCGCCGACATCGACTCCCCGGAGAACTTCGAGCGGGTGAAGGCCTGGAAGAAGGCGATGAAGGCGGCGGGCAAGACGAAGCAGGACTGACGCCCGGCGACGGATCCGGCGATCGGCCGCGGCACGACGACCACGCAAGCACGCACGGCACGGCACGACGACAAGGGGGACCACGGGATGGGTGAGCGGCTGTTGCTCCAGGGCGGCCGGGTGTTCGACGCGGTGGGCCCGGACCCGGCGCCCGCCGAGGCCGACGTCGTGATCGAGGGCGACCGCATCGTCGAGATCGGGCGGGGCCTCGACGGCGACGTGGCGGTCGACTGCAGCGGTGCGACGCTGCTGCCCGGCCTGTTCGACTGCCACACCCACGTGACGGTCGACGGCTACGACCTGTGGCGCATGGCCCAGACGCCGTTCTCCCTCCAGTTCTTCGAGGCAGCCAGGAACCTGCAGGCCACGCTGGCCATCGGCATCACGAGCGTCCGCGACGCCGGCGGCGCCGACCTCGGCGTGAAGACCGCTGTGGAGCGGGGGCTGGTCGACGGTCCCCGCGTGCAGATCTCGGTCACGATGCTCAGCCAGACGGGCGGCCACGCCGACAAGTGGATGGTGTGCGGTGGCCAGTTCCCGACCCCGTTCGGCATGACCCACCCGGGCAAGCCGGGGGCGATCGTGGACGGGCCGTGGGAGATGCGGAAGAAGGTGCGGGAGCTGGTCCGGGCGGGTGCCGACGTGATCAAGCTGGCGGCGAGCGGCGGCGTCCTGTCGCCCCGCGACGACCCCCGCCACGGCCACTTCCGTGACGAGGAGCTGGCGGCCGCGGTCGACGAGGCGGCGGCGGCCGGCCGCTGGGTGATGGCCCACGCCCAGGCCACCGACGGGATCAAGGCGTCGATCCGGGCCGGCATCCGGTCGATCGAGCACGGCATCTACCTCGACGACGAGGCCATCGGGATGATGCTGGAGAACGGCACCTGGCTGGTGCCGACGCTGATGGCGCCCCGGGGCGTGATCGAGGCCGCCGAGGCCGGCGCCCAGGTCACCGACGAGAGCCTGGCCAAGGCGGTCATGGTGATCGAGGCGCACAACGACTCGATCTCGCGGGCCATCGCGGCCGGGGTGAAGGTGGCGATGGGCACCGACTCGGGCGTGACACCCCACGGGCAGAACCTGAAGGAGCTGCCGTTGATGGTCGAGCGGGGGATGACCCCGGCCCAGTCGCTGGTCGCCACGACCCGCTCGGCCGCCGAGCTGCTGGGGGTGGCCGACGAGCTCGGCACCTTGGAGCCCGGCAAGCGGGCCGACGTGGTGGTCGTCGACGGCGACGCCCTCGACGTCGAGGACCTCGGCACTCGCGTCCGCGCGGTCTGGAAGGACGGCACCCAGGTCGTCGGCGCCTAGCGCCACCGCGACAGGAGCGACCCGAAACCTGCCCGCGGACGGCGGCAGCTCCCCCGTTCAGGGCTGCTTCGGCGTGCTCGAGCGCTAGCGGCGGAGGAGGTGGCGTTGGCGGTCGAGCCAGCCCAGCAGCACCGCGATCGCCCGGGGGTCGTGGCGGAGGCGGTGGCCGGCGCCGGCGATGAACCGCAGCTCACCCGAGCCGTGGGCGTCGACCAGGACGCGGGCGTCGAAGGGCGGCACCACGTCGTCCTCGCTGCCGTGGACGACGAGCAGCGGTCGGGGCGCGTACTCCTGCACGCAGTGCACGGCCCGGATGGCCTTGAACTCCTTCGACCAGGCGTCGAGCGACGACGGGAAGTGGGGATCGGTGATGAGCCCGACCTCCCGGCTGTGCTCCAGCAGGCGCCGGGGTTGGCCGGCCCAGTCGTCGAAGTCGGCGGGGGCGCCGAGGGCGGCGACGCCCCGGATCCGGTCGTCGCGGGCGCCGGCGCAGATGGCGAGCCCGCCGCTGGTGCCGAACCCGGCGAGCCACACGCCGAGCGGCCGCTCCTCCCGCTCCAGGTGGTCGACGGCGGCGGTGATGTCGTCGAGCCACCCGCCGATCGAGAACTGGCCCTCGGAGCCGCTGCAGCCGCGCAGGGCGATCGCGATGGCGATCCACCCCATCTCGGCGGCGATGCGGTCGGCCAGCTCGGGCATGGTGTGCGCGGCGGTGGCGGCCGACTCGACCACGGTCGGGTAGCCGTGGCTGAGCACCACTGCGGGGTGTCCCCCGCTGGCGCGGCTCGGGGGGCGGGCGATGTGCGCGACGAGCTGCAGCCCGTCGGAGACGACCCGATCGTCCATCACGGCAGGGCGGGCCTCCTCAGTCGCTCAGGCGCTCAGTCGGCAGCGGCGCGCACCCCTTCGCACTGCCCGCACCGACGGTAGCCACGGTTGCGGGCCTCGGCGAGCGTGTCGGGACCGAAGCAGAGGAAGGTCTCGGCCTTCATCAGCTCGTCGATCACGTCCGGGGCGGTGCAGGCGTCGATGTCGTGGACGACCTGGCTGCGCTTGTCGCCGACCCACTGGTTGTGCTCGAACCGTCCGAGGCGCTCCATGCCCGGACGCTACACCGCGCCCGATCGGCGCTCGAAACGACCCGGCGCGCGCACTCGCCGTCGCCGGTCCTGAAATGTCACATCCCCTCGGCACACTGGTTCCCGTCATGTCGTCCTCCCCCACCGACACGGTCACCCACGACGCGCCCGACGGGCACCTGGCGTCCTCGGCCTCGCTCATGCGCCGAGGTGCCGTCGTCATGGTCCAGGCCATGCGAGCCCACCCGGGCCGGTTCGCGCTCGCGATCGGCGGCGCCAACCTCTACGCGATCACGGCGGTGGGCGGGTCGGTGGCGCTGGGCGTGGTGACCGACGAGGTGATCTCCCCCGGCTTCGACGAGGGCGTGAGCGGCGGCACGGTGGCCCTGGGGGCGGCGGCGATCCTCGTCGTGGCGGCGCTGCGGGCGATCGGCGCCATGATGCGCCGCTACTTCGGCATGGACGCCAGCCTGCGCATGCAGAAGACGTGGTTCAACCGGATCGTCGACAAGTACCTGTCCGTCCCGCTCGACTTCTTCACCCGCCACCCCACGGGCACGCTGCTGGCC
>DATCLV010000812.1:0-6258 GCA_036563745.1 Acidimicrobiales bacterium
TCCGCCGAGAGCGACGTGGCGCTCTCATGGTTGAAACGGACATCCTCGTCGATCGCCCCGAGCTCGGTCACGGGGACACCTCCGCCTCGCTCCGTCCGGACCGCTCGCAACGTACCATCGACCTCACCCAACGGGGTGGCGGCAGCACAGGCCCGGTCGGCGGGGCCCGGCGGGGCGGGCAGCGGGATCGGGCGGCCGCGGTGGACCGGGACGTGGCAGCGGTGGGTTACCGTGCGAGCATGCGGCCCCACCTGCGACTTCGACGTGCGGCCGCGGGCGGGTTCCTGGCCGCGGCGGCGCTGGTCGGCACCGCCGGACCGGCGGCCGCCGACCCGCCCCGCCCCACCGACTACCGCTCGGAGGTGACGGGCCTGACCCCCGCCACCGACGCCGTCGACGTGCGGGTGGTGGGCGGTGACGCCTTCGTCGAACTGACCGTGGCACCCGGCCACGAGGTGGTGGTCACCGGGTACGACAACGAGCCCTACCTGCGCTTCACCGGTGACGGCGAGGTCCTCGAGAACCGCCGCTCCCCTGCCGCCTACGTGAACGCCCGCCGCTACGGCGACGTCGAGGTGCCCGAAGGCGCCGACCCCCAGGACGACCCCGACTGGCACCGGGTGGCCGGCGGGAACACCTACGCCTGGCACGACCACCGCATCCACTGGATGTCGCCCCACCCGCCGTCGGGCGTGCCACGGGGCGGCGAGGTCCAGGAGTGGGATGTGCTGCTGCTGGTGGACGGCGAGCCGGTCACGGTCAACGGCGTCCTCCGCTACGAGGCGGCAGTGGCCTGGTGGCCGTGGGCGCTGGTGGCCGGGGCGGCGGCCGCGGCCGTGTGGATGGCCGGGCGGGTGTGGCCCCGGCGCCGGGTGCTGGCGGTGTCGGGTGCGGTGGCCGCGGTGGTGGCCGTCGGCATCGCCGCCGCCGAGCAGTTGGCGATCCCGCCGGGCGCGGGCCGGAGCCTGGTGCGCTTCGGCGTGCCGGTGGTCGGTGTGCTGGGGGCGGCGGTGGCGCTGCTGGCGGGACGGGCCGGCGCGGCACGCCGGGGGCTGGCCGACGCGGGCGGCATCGCCGCGGTGGCGGCGGTGGCGGGCTGGGTGGTCCGCCGCCTGGACGTGCTCACGAAGCCGGTGCTGCCCACGCTCCTCGCCCCGAACCTCGACCGTGCCGGCACCGGCCTGGCGCTCGGCCTCGCCGCCGGCACCGTGGCGTTGATCCTCACCGGTCTCGACCGCGGCCCGCACTCCACCGACCCACCCGACGCCGTCGACGACGCCCGACTCGCCACCTTCGACGGCGAGTGAGACCGCCGACGCATCGCCCTGACGAAGGTACGAACGTGTGTTCGCCGCCTGAGGTAAGGTGGTGGCCGACCGACGTTCGTCACCCGACGGAGGTGCACCCGTGCGCGAAACTGCCCTTGCGATGCCTCGATCCGACCCGCGTCCGGTGTCCGCTCACGATGTCGCTCGCGAGCTTCGCCGGCGGGTCCCCGACGCGGGTCTCGCCCAGGTCCACAAGTGGAGCTACTACGCCCAGGCCTGGCACCTGATCCTCACGGGTCGACCACTGTTCTACGAGCAGATCGAGGCCTACGCCCACGGTCCGGTGGTCGCCCCGCTGTGGAGGGCCGAGCACTACGGCTCGTCCCCACCCCCCAGACAACCGCTCGACGACACCGGCCGGCTCGTCCTCGACCTGGTCCTCGAGACCTACGGGTCGTGGCCGGCATGGAAGCTGAAGCAGCAGACCCACCGTGAAGGCCCGTGGCGAGACATCAAGGAGTACGACGGCCCGGGGGAACCGTCACCAGTGATCACCCACGAGAACCTGGTCGAGTGGTTCGAGAGCACGGGTGAGGCCGAGCAGGTCCGGGCACGGGCGTTCGCCCGTGAAGATAAGGATCCCGATCACGCCCAGCGTGTCGACGAGCTCCGGTCGTCGGGGCCTTACGGCCCGCAGGGTCGCCCGATCGACAGGAACGTGCTCGCCGCTCTCGCCCAAGCGACGAGCGGCGACCACGTGAACGAGTCCCGCCCCTAGGTCCGGGCGGAGATCGTGGAAGACGACCGTCGGGTCGTCGACTTGGACGCGTCGCACGCCGACCTCCTGCGGTCCTTCTCGTGCAGGCGGCTGGGCGAGCCGTGGACGGTGGTGATCGACGAGGCGATCTGCCGGCACGTGGCCCCCCACCTCGGACGGCGGCTCCATGGCGTCGGTCTGGTGGTCGACGACCGGCTGTGCGGCGTAGCTGTCTGGCGCACGCCACCGACCCAAGGAGCGCCGCCACCGCCGGCAACCTGGGAGATTTGCTACCTGGCCACGCACACGAGCCACGCCCGCCGGGGCTACGCCCGGCACCTCAAGATCGAGGTGCTTCGGCGGGCCCGGGCGGCGGGCATCAAACAGGTGATCTCCTACGTCGACTGGGACAACCAGGCGATGCTCTCGCTCAACGAGAAGCTCGGCGCCCGCCGGGCGCGGATCCCGTGCGACGACCGATACGCGCTCTGCGTCTGCCTCGTCGACGAATGCCTTCGTCGGCTCGGGCTCTGAACCCACGAGGCGACCTGCCCCACTGCGGGCTTCCCGTCTCGGGGGCAGGTTCGGGGGCGAGGGAGGGCTCGGCGTGGCGCGCTGGGGTGGGGGCGGCCCCGGGCCACCCCCACCTCCAGTGCCCTCGGCGGTCTAGCGACGGGTGCGGGTCGTCAGGCCGAACCCGTAGGGGAAGAGCGGGTCGTAGTGGCGGTCACCGATGTTGATCGGCACCTGCGACTCGCTGCGGGGCCACGACACCGGGAGCTTCCCGGTGAACGGCCGGCGACCGAACAGCACGTCGGCCACGCCGGCACCTTCCGACCCGGGCAGCCACGAGGCCACCAGGGCGTCCATCTTCCCGAGCTGGTCGGTGACGATCTGGGTGCGCCCGGACACGATCAGCACGACGCACGTGGGGACCGCGTCGCACACCTTGTCGATCACCGCCTTGTCGCCCGGCTGCAGCGACAGCGACTTCTCCTCCATCTGCTCCGGCGTGCCCCACGGCCACTCGGGGCCGTCGACGTCGCCGAAGCCCTCGGCGTACGGCGTCTCGCCCACCACGACGATGCCCACGTCGGCGTCGTCCATCGGGGCCGAGGCGTCGGCGCTGTAGGTGACGTTCGCCGCCGGGGCGACCTCCCGGATGCCCTCGAGGATCGTGGTCCCGGGGAGCGCGTCGCCCGACACGCCCTGCCACTGGATGGTCCAGCCGCCGGCCTGGTTGCCGATGTTGTCGGCGTTCCGCCCGGCCACGTAGATGTTCCCGGACCGCCGCAGCGGCAGCACGTTCCGCTTGTTGCGCAGCAGCACCTGCGACTTCGCCACGGCCTCCCGGGCCAGCGCCCGGTGCTCGGCCGAACCGACGACGTCGAGGTTGTCGTCGGACGCGAAGGGCCGCTCGAACAGCCCGAGCTCGAACTTCTTGGTGAGGATGCGGCGGACGGCGTCGTCGATCCGGGCCCGGCTGACCCGACCGGCCTGCACCTCGGCGAGCAGCAGCTCCTCGAACTGCCGGGCGGTGTTGGGCTCCATGAACATGTCGATCCCGGCGTTGACCCCGGTCCGCACCTTGTAGGGCGTCAGGCCGGCCTCGTCGGGCGCCGACGGGTCGGGGATCTGGTGGATGCCCTCCCAGTCGGACACCACGAAGCCATCGAAGCGGGTGTCCCGCTTGAGCAGCCCGGTGATGAGGTCGCGGTTGGCGTGCATCTTGATCGGGTTGCCGACGCCGTCCTCGACCCAGTCGACGCTGGAGAACGACGGCATGACGCTGCCCACGTCCTCCCGCTGGATCGCCGGCACGTACGGGGCGTAGGCGAGCCGCAGGAAGTCGCGGCGGCTGGTGACCATCACGCCCTGGTCGATCGTGTAGCCCTGCTGGTCGGGCGGCAGGCCCTCGTTGGCCTCGGCGACCGCCTCGTCGAAGCGGGTGTTGCCGTCGCCGGCGTAGTGCTTGGCGGTGGCGAGCACGCTGTCGTCGTCCGACAGACGGCGCCCCTGCAGGCCGTCGATGATCGACGTCATCTGGGCGACGAGGTTGGGGTCCTCACCGAAGCTCTCGTAGGACCGGCCCCAGCGCTCGTCCCGGGTCACGCAGATGCAGGGCGAGAAGTTCCACGGGATGCCGGTGGCCCGCACCTCGGCGGCGGTGGCGGCGCCGATGTCCTCCACCAGATCGGGGTCGCGGGTGGCGCCCAGCCCGATGTTGTGCGGGAACACGGTGGCCCCGTAGAGGTTGCCGTGCCCGTGGACGGCGTCGACCCCGTAGATCAGCGGGATCTGCAGCCGGGTGGTCAGCGCCTGGGCCTGGAACTCGTTGACCATGTGCAGCCAGCCCTCGGGCGTGTTGTCGGGCGGGGTCGAGCCGCCGCCGGACAGCACCGAGCCGAGCTGCCACTCGGCGATCAGCGTCGGATCGTCGAACACGGCGCCCCGCTCGGCCTGGGTCATCTGGCCGATCTTCTCCTCGAGCGTCATGCGGGAGAGCAGGTCCTCCACCCGGCGGTGCACCGGCTGCCGCTTGTCGAGGTACGGGAAGCCGTGGGCGTTGATCACCAGGGTGGCGGCCTCGTCACCGACCTCCAGCGTGGTGGCCTGGGCGGTCTCGGCGGTGGCGTCGGCCGGGGCCGCCAGGGTGACGGCCTGCGTGGTGCCCGACGGCGTGCCGGCCGGGAACCGGACGGTGCCGGCGGCCGGGGCGACGTCCGCGTCGGTGGTGTAGGCGACCTCGGCGTCGGCAGGCAGCGGGCCCCCGTCGTCGGTGGTGACGGTGACACCGACCTCCACCGACGCGCCCTCGTCGACGGCGTAGACCTCCTGGTCGATGGTGACGTCGACGCCCTCGGGCAGGTGCGAGGTGGGCGAGGTCGGCGCCGAGGGTGCGGCGGTGGACGCTGTGGCTGTCCCCTCCAGCACCACCATCGCCGACGACGTCAGCAGGAGCGCGGCCGCACCGGCGCGCGCGAAAGACGGTCTGATCACGAGATCACCCCCCGGGATCCGTTCTCGGTGGGCCGGACCGGCCCACGGCTCACGCTAGGGACGGCGCCGTGAACGAGGTATCAAGATCAGGCCGTTCGCGTGAACGAATCGTGAAAGCGGTTGCACGGATGGTGCGGATCACGCCCGGCCGACCCGGCCGACCCGGCGGACCCGGCGGACCCGACCGAACCTGTCGCCGACGCCCCGGCCCGCCGCCGGGCCGGGCGCCCGACCCGGGCCCGGGGTCGCCCGCCTGACCATCCACACGAGCGTGCCGTGCTCGTCGTGATGGGTGCCCCACCGCTCGGCGAGGCGGTCGACGAAGCGGAGCCCCCAGCCGCCGGCGAGCCGCTCCTCGAGGTGCGGTCCTGCGCCCCCGGGGACGTCCCAGCCCTCGTCGGCGACGGCGAGCCGCACGCTGCCCGAGGCGTCGCAGCTGAGCTGCACCTGGATCTCGCCCGCCCCGTGGAGCAGGGCGTTCGACACGAGCTCGCTGACCGCCAGCTCGAAGGTGGGGACCTCACCCCGGAGCCCCCACCGCTGCAGCAGCCCGGTCACCAGGTGCCGGGCCCGGGCGACCTCCCGGTGGTCCCGCCCGAAGGTCTCGGTGTGCTGGTGCTGTTCCGTGACGGGCCCCTTTCGGCTGGTCATGGCGCGCCTGCGCCCCGCCGCCAGGGGTGGCGGCTCCTCACGTCCGAGGCGTACCACCGCCTGCGGCCGCCCAGACACCCAACGGCGGAGGCGCGGCCCCACGACGACACGCCCAGCGGCGACGGCGGCCCCTCGTCGGCCCAGGCCTCGGGCGCTCCCGGCGACGTCGGGGGCGACGCACCGGGACGGCAGGGCCGGATCGGCGACGCTCCGAGCCCGCATCGAGCCATCGCCGACGACCCGACGCCGGCCGACGTCGAGCATCCTCACCGGCGACGACGTCCCACGCGACACGGCCAGCGGCGGCACGGCCAACGGCCACGAGGCACGACGACACGCCGACACACCGACACGCCGACACGCCGACGGCAACACGCCCCACGACGACACGGCCGACGACGGCGGACCCGACGGCGGCAGCACCAGCGGCAACCGGCCCCCCCACGGCACGGCCAGCGTCGAACACCCCGGCGGCAACGACACCCCACCGCTGCGTGGCTGACGGCAGCAGACCCAACGGCGGCGAGGCCGGCGGCGACGAACGCGCCGCGGCGGCGACGGATGGCTCACGGTGGCACGTCG
>DATCLV010000814.1:0-9263 GCA_036563745.1 Acidimicrobiales bacterium
ACGCCGCGCTCCGGGAGGCGTTCGCCACCCGTGACTCGGCACGCGCCGCCTTCGACGCCGCCCGCCGCCGCCTCGAGGACCTCCGGCGCCAGATCGCCGCCGACACCGAGAAGCGCAACCGGGCCGTCGCCGACGCCGAGGAGGCCCGGGCCGAGTCGTCGTCGGTCGCCGGCCAGCTGGAGGAGGCCACCGAGCGCATCACCCGGGAGGCCAGCCGGGTCGCCGAGCTGGAGTCCCTGCTCCCCGCGCTGGAGGCCGAGGAGACCGAGCTCGCCGAGAAGCGGCAGGTCATGGCCAACGCCCGCCAGCAGCTCGAACAGCGCACCACGGCGCTGGCCGGCCGCCGGCAGGACATCGAGGTGCGCCGGGCCGCGGTCACCGAGCGCCGCACGGTCCTGGAGCAGCGGCTCGGCGAGGTGCGCGACCGCCTGGCCCGCACCGCGGAGGCCTGGCAGGCCGCCAAGGAACGTCGCTCCGAGCTCGACCGCACCGAGTCGGTGCTCCGGGCGCTCAGCGGGTTCGTCGCCGAGCGCACCGAGCTGATCCGCACCCAGCACGGCCAGCTGCAGGAGCGTCGCCGCCAGCAGACCGACGCCCATCGGGCGATCAGCCTCCGCCTCGACGAGGCCCGCAAGCAGCGCATCGAGGCCGAGGCCACGCTGGAGAAGGCCCGCGAGCGGGCCCGCCGGGCCGAGCTGGAGGAGGCCGAGGTCCGGTTGCGGCTGGAGCAGGCCACCGAGCAGTGCCGCACCCAGCTCGACGTCGAGCCCCACCAGGCGATCAACGCGCCCGTGCCCGAGCTGCCCGACGGCGTGCCGCCCGCGGCCCGCATCCGCGAGCTGGAGCGCGACCTCAAGCTGATGGGGCCGATCAACCCGCTGGCCCTGGAGGAGTACGAGCAGATCAAGGAGCGGCACGAGTTCCTCCAGGAGCAGCTCGACGACGTGAAGTCGTCGCGGCGCGAGCTGACGAAGGTGATCAAGGCCGTCGACGACGAGATCACCCGGGTCTTCGCCGCCGCCTACGCCGACGTGAGCGAGAACTTCGAGCAGCTCTTCCAGATGCTGTTCCCCGGCGGTCGGGGGCGGCTCCGGCTGACCAACCCGGAGGACCTGCTCAACTGCGGCATCGAGATCGAGGCCAAGCCGTCGGGCAAGAACGTGAAGAAGCTGTCGCTGCTGTCGGGTGGCGAGCGGTCGCTCACGGCGCTGGCGTTCCTGTTCGCCGTGTTTCGCAGCCGGCCGTCGCCGTTCTACGTGATGGACGAGGTCGAGGCGGCGCTCGACGACGTGAACCTGCACCGCTTCCTCGACCTGATCGCGGAGTTCCGCCAGGAGGCACAGCTGGTGATCGTGAGCCACCAGAAGCGCACCATGGAGGCGGCCGACTGCCTGTACGGGGTCACCATGCAGCCCGCCGGGTCGTCCAAGGTGGTCTCCGAGAAGGTCACCGCCGGCGCCTGACCCCGCCGCGCCTGGTCACGCCGAGCCGGGCTTAGCCTGGCGGCGGCCGGACGAGAGGGGTGGGGATGAGCGAGACGACGCAGTCGTGGAAGGTGGGCGCCGCCCGGGTGACCGCCGTGGTGGAGGCGCAGACCGACGGCATCCCGCCGGCGTTCTTCTTCCCGACCGCCACGAACGACACGATCACGGCGCACGCCTGGCTACGGCCGCACTTCGCCCAGGACGGGGGCACGATCTCCCTGCGGGTGCAGGCGTTCGTGGTGGAGACCGGGCGCCGGCTGGTCGTGGTCGACCCGTGCGTGGGCAACGGTCGGCGGCGGGAGTCGCCGTTCTGGAACGACCAGGACTGGCCGTTCATGGAGCGCTTCCGCGGGGCCGGCTTCGACCCCGCCCAGGTCGACCTCGTCGTCTACACGCACCTGCACGCCGACCACGTGGGCTGGGGCACCCACCGGGTCGACGGCCGCTGGGTCCCGACGTTCCCGAAGGCCCGCTACCTGTTCGTGCGGGACGAGCTCGACTTCTTCCGCTCCCGCCGGGACGTGGAGGCGGACGCCCGGGCCATCGACGAGGACTCGATCGCCCCGGTCTTCGACGCCGGCCTCGCCGAGCTCGTCGACGCCCGGGACGACCTGGGCGACGGCCTGCAGCTCGTCGGGACGCCGGGCCACACGCCGGGCCACGCCTCCCTGTGGCTCGCCTCGGCGGGGGAGCGGGCGCTGCTCACCGGCGACTTCATCCACCACCCGGTGCAATGCGCCCAGCCCGACCTGGCGTTCGTGAGCGACGTCGACCCCGAGCGCGCCGCGGCCACCCGCCTCGACGTGCTGCGCCACCTGGCGGACGAAGGCGCGCTCACGCTCGGGACCCACTTCCCGACGGCGCCGGCCGGCCGGGTCGTCGCCGCCCCCGACGGCGTCGGCGCCTGGCGCTTCCAGCAGGCCGAGCAGGCCTAGGCTGATCCCATGAGCGCAACGCCCCTCGGGCTCCCCGCCGTCGCCACGTTCGACGACGACGTCCGTGTCACCTTCATCGGGCGCGTCTACCAGCACCTGTTCGCCGCGGTGGTCGCGTTCGTCGCCTTCGAGACGCTCCTCATCAACCTGGGGGCCGCCGAGGCGATCTACGACTTCCTCGTCGGGCGCAGCGCCGCCTGGCTGCTCGTGCTCGGCGCCTTCATGGTCGTCAACTGGATGATGACCTCGGCCGCCTTCGACCTGCTCAACCCGTCCCGGCAGTACCTGGGGCTGTTCGGTGTCGCGGCCGCCGAGGCGGTGATCTTCGCCCCCTTCCTGCACTTCGTGTTCGCCGTGCAGGGCGACGGCGCCGTCTCCG
This sequence comes from Acidimicrobiales bacterium, assembly GCA_036563745.1. Classification (GTDB taxonomy): domain Bacteria; phylum Actinomycetota; class Acidimicrobiia; order Acidimicrobiales; family VFJN01; genus DASXTK01. The sequence continues at coordinate 2,799 of DATCLV010000814.1, forward strand.
TGGGCGTGGCCGCGGCGATCACCGCCGTCGGCTTCGGTGGCCTCACCGTGGTGGGGCTGACCACCAGCCGCGACCTGTCGTTCCTGCGGCCCCTGCTGCTGTGGAGCGGCGTGTGCGCCCTGCTGCTCATCGTGGCCGCCGTGGCGTTCGGCCTGGAGCTGGGCGTGTGGTTCTCGGTGGCGATGATCGCCGTCGCCGGGGGCTCGATCCTGTACCAGACCCAGCAGATCCTCCGGCAGTACCCGCCGGAGGCCTACGTGGGCGCCGCCGTCCAGCTGTTCGGCGCCGTGATGCTGCTGTTCTGGTACGTGCTGCGCCTGGTCACGGCGCGCGACTGACCGTCGGCGTTCGGCCCGCCGGCCCCGCCGGGGGCCGTCCGGCTCTCCCGCTCCGTCTCGTCGATGCCCCGCGCCGGTGGTGCGGGGCATTGCGCTGCCCCGCCACAACCGGTAGGATCGAACACATGTTCGCATCGACGATAGGGCGACGGGCTCGGGCCGGGTGCCCGTGCTGACGGGGTTCGACGTGGTCGACGCCGAGTGGGAGATCGAGCTGCACGTGGTGGTGGCGTGCCCGCCCGAGGGAGTGTGGCGGGCCCTCACCGACAACGCCGCCATCCGGCAGTGGTGGGCCCCCGGCGTCGTGCTCGATCCCGAGGTGGGTGGGGCGTTCGTCGAGCCCTGGGTCGACCCGTCGGGCCGGCGGCTCGTCACCTCGGGGGTCGTCCTCGAGGCCGTCCCCGCCAGCCGCCTGTCGCTCACCTGGGCCGACCACGGCTGGCCCTTCACCACGTTCGTCGAGGTCCGCCTGGCGCCCCACCCCGAGGGCACGCTGGTCGAGCTGCGCCACACCGGCTGGGAGCAGTGGGGCGAGGCCGACCGGCGCAACCTCCTGCGCTCGCACGCCGAGGGCTGGGAGCACCACCTCGCCGCGCTGACCGCCTACTGCGAGGAGCGCGCCTAGCCCGTCCGGGATGGTGTCGGCGGTCCTGGCGCCGGCGGCGGGCGGCGGCGCCAGGACCGGACCGGGCGACGATCGGATCAGCCCGGGATCGCCTTGACCCGGGCGATCAGGCGCTGGAGCAGCTTCACGTCGGCGACCAGGTCGGTGGCACCCTCGAACACCTCGACCAGGTGGTCGTCGGCGAGGTCGGCCACCAGCACCCGCACCACGCCGAGCGGCATCGACAGGTGGGCGGCGATCTCGGCCACCGACTGGGTGCGGGTCGCGCACAGCTCCACCACCCGGCGCTGCTCGGGGGTCAGCTCGGCGGTGGCGGCACCGCCCTTGTCGGTCGCGGTCACCATGGCCTCGACGGCGAGGAGCTCGCGCTCCGGGCGGGTGCGGCCGTTGGTGAACAGGTACGGCCGGACGACGCCGGCCTCTAGCTCCCAGTCGTCGTCGGGCATGCCATCGTCGTGCCCGCCATCAGAAGCTCAGGGAGCAGGACCTCGGCCGCCGTGCCCTCCCCCCGGGCCGGTACGAGCCGCACGTCGATGCCGTGGCGCCGGGCGAACCGGCCGGCCACGTACATCCCGAAGTGCCGCGACATCCCGGGGTCGCTCTCGTTCGACCCCGCGATGCGGGCGTTGGCCTCGTCGAGCTGACGGTCCGACAGGGACCCGCCGCCGGTGACCGTCACCAGGTAGCGCTCACCCTCCACCCAGGCGCCCGCGATCCGCACGCGACCCTCCGGGGGCGAGATCGACAGGGCGTTGTCGATCAGCTCGGCCAGCAGGTGCGACACCTCGTTGGCCGCGGGCCCCTCGACCCCGCCGGGCTCGATCGTGTCGAGGTCGACCCGGGAGTAGTCGAGGGCCTCGGCCACCGCCGCCCGCACCACGTTCATGATCGACAGCGGCCGCCCCCACGGCCGGGGCGACGCGGCGCCGGCCATCACCATCAGGCTCTCGGCGTTGCGGCGCAGCCGGGTCGACAGGTGGTCGAGGGTGAACAGGTCCGACAGCGTGTCGGGGTCGTCGATGCGGGCCTCGAGCTCGTCGATGTGGCGCAGCTGGTCGGTGACCAGGTCCTGGGTGCGGTGCCCGAAGTTGAGGAACACGGCGTTGACCTTCGAGCGCAGCTCGGCCTCGTCGGTGGCGAGCGCCAGCGCCATCTCCTGGGTCTCGTTGAACGCGGTGGCCAGCCCGCCCAGTTCGGGGTCGCGGGGCACCTCGACCGGCGGGAGCGCCCGGCGGGCGGCGTCGCGCCCCTCGTCGCGGGCGACGTCGACCGCCTCGGGCAGCGCCACGCGGGCGGCGTGCTCGGCGGCGCCGGCCAGCCGGCGCAGCGGCCGCAGCGCCCAGCGGTGGAGGAAGAGGAGCACGGCCAGCGTCAGCGCCACGACCGCGCCCAGCACCATCAGCGACCGGTCGAGGCGCCCGTCGGCTGCGGCCCGCCGGCGGTCGGCGCCGGCGGCCAGCTCGGCGCCGGTGTCGTCGGCGATCTCCTCCAGGGCCTCGATCTTGCGGTCCATGGCCGAGGTCCAGGCCTCGACGTTGCCCGACGGCGCGCTGTCGGGCCCGCCCGCCAGGGCCTGCTCCCGCAGTCGGGTGGCGATGGTGGCCTCCGGGATGCCGACGGCCTTGGCGTAGCGGGCGAGCTGGCCCGAATCGGCCTCGCGCTCGAACTGCTCCAGCCACACGCGCTGGCGGGCGACGGCGGTGACGAGCCGTTCGTGGTCGGCGGCGCCGAGCCAGCCGGTGGCGAGCGCCGAGCGCACCAGCTCCCGCTCGACGACCGCCTCTTGCAGCGCCCGGGACAGGGCCTGGAAGGAGGTGAGCCGGCCGGCGAGCGCGGGGATCCCGGCGAGGGCGTCGGCGGTGCGGTCGAGGTCGAGGAGGGGGTCGATGATCTCGTCGTAGGTGCCGAGCACCTCGGCCGTGTCGGGGGTGCGGCGGTCGACGGCCTCGCGGGCCGCGCTGAGCCGCTCGAGCTGGTGGAGGGCGGGGGTGCCGCCCAGCCGGGCGCCCTCGCCCCGCCGGAGCGAGGCGCGGAGGGCGTCGACGGCTTGGGAGGTGCGGTCGCGCTGGAAGGTGAGCGCGTTGGCGGTGCGGGTGTCGTTCCGGGGCTGGGTGGACAGGACCCGCTCCTGGGCCAGCTCCCGCGCCGCGTCGGTGGCGGCCAGGGACAGCTCGACGCGGTCGGCCGCCCGCTGGCCGGCCCGGGCGTCGCGGGCGGCGAGCTGCACCCCGCGCCCGGCCGCGGCCACGAGGACCAGCAGCGGGGCGACGACGATCAGGATGAGCTTGGTGCGGAGGGGGAGGCGCATCGTTGGCGGGGGCACGCCCGGCCGCCGGAGGGGGAGCGGCGGTCGGGCGACGGTGGAGCGTGCGCGCCGCCCCGAGGCCGGGTCAAGAACCCCTGTGCGTCACTCCTGGTGGTGGCCCCCTCCGACACCCAAGTTTCAACTGCCGTTCACCTATTGTTCACCTTAGATCGTCCATCGGTCGTTCGTGGCGCGATTCCACCCGTCGGTGCAGCGCGACGACCACGCGACGCGGTCGTACGGTCAGGGCAACCGCTGGGACCAGAGGAGCGACAGCATCCCGGCGACCGCGAGGAGCGCGAGGCCGGCGCCGACGAACCAGCCGCTGATCTCCCGCTCCACCTCCTCGTAGCCCACGACGGTGGCGATCGCGTCGTACACCGTCCGCAGGCTCCCCGCCGAGTCGGCCTCGGCGAACTCGCCGCCGGTCGCCTCGGCGATGTCGCGGAGCGGCCCCGGCATCACCGCCACCGGGGTGACCACCCCGAAGTCGTCCTCCACCACGCCGTCCGGTGTCCCGAAGGCGATCGTGTCGACCGGCACCCCGGCCTCCGCGGCCGCCGCGGCGGCCTCGCCGTCGGGTCGTCCCACCGTCGTCTCGCCGTCGGACAGCACCACGATCCGCGCCGGCGGCACCGAGCCGTCGGCCGCCGGGGGCGCGTCGGCCACCAGGTCCAGGGCGGTGAAGATCGCCTCGCCGATCGCGGTCGAGTCGGCCAGCTCCGCCTCCTCGATCCGCTCCGCCACCGCCTCCCGGTCCTCGGTCACCGGCACCGACGAGATCGTGCCGCTGAACAGCACGAGGCCCACGTCGAGCTGCGGGGGCAGCTCCTCCAGGAAGTCGAGGGCCGCCGCCTTCGCCACCTCGATGCGCGACGGGTCGACGTCGTCGGCCTCCATCGAGTTCGACACGTCGAGCGCCAGCACCACCGTCGCCCGCTCCTCGGGCTCCTGCACGGTCCGCACCGGCCGGGCGAACCCGAGCACCAGCAGCGCCATCGCCGCCAGCCACAGGCCGGCGGGCAGGTGCCGCCGCCACGCCGACCGCTCGGGCGCCACCACGTCGAGCAGCGCCACGTTCGTGAAGCGCACGACGTCGCGCCGGCGCCGGAACAGCGACGCCAGCCACGCGCCCAGCATCCCGCCCACGCCCAGCAGCAGCCACAGCCGCCACGCCACCAGGAACCTCACGAGCGCGACCTCCGGGCGCGACGGATCGGATGGGTCAGGAAGCGGGCCAGGTCGACCAGCCAGTCGCGGTCGGTGCTCAGCACCAGGTGCTCGGCGCCGACCCGGCGGAGCGTGGCGGCGATCTCGGCCCGGTGCGCCCGGGCGGCGGCCGAGTAGCGCTCCCGGAACGCGGCGTCGGACGTGCGGACCTCCCGCTGGCGGCCGGTCTCGGGGTCGGCGACCACCAGCACGCCCACGTCGGGCAGGTCGAGCTCCCGGGGATCGAGCACCTCGACGGCCAGGACGTCGTGGCGCTGGGTCAGCATCCCGAACGCCCGGTCCCAGCCCGCGCCCACGAGGAAGTCCGACACCACCACGACCAGGCCCCGCCGCAGGTTGGGGTGCGCCAGCGGTCGCACGGCGTCCGCGAGGTCGGCGGGGCTGCGGCCGTCGGCGCGGGGCGCGGTCACCAGCCGGTGGAGGACCGAGCGGGCGTGCGGCCGGCCCGACCGGGCGGGGACGGTGACCAGCCCGTCACCGGTCAGCAGCACGGCGCCCAGCCGGTTGCCCGACCGGGCGGCCAGCACCGCGGCCGCGGCGCTCACGTTCACCGCCAGGTCGCGCTTGGTGCACGCCGCCGTGCCGAAGTCGAGGCTGGCGCTGAGGTCGACCACCAGCCAGGTGCACAGCTCCCGCTCGGCGATCGTCAGCCGCACGTGCGGGTCGCCGGCCCGGGCGGTGACGTTCCAGTCGATGCGGCGCACGTCGTCGCCCGGGGCGTACAGGCGGGTGTCGCCGGTCTCGGTGCCGTGGCCGGGCACGAGGCCGCGGTGGTCGCCGAGCAGCAGGCCGTCGAGGCGCCGGTTCACGGTCAGCTCCAAGCGGCGGAGGACGTGCTCCGGCGCCGGGCCGTCCGGTCGTGCCGGTCCTCCCGGGCCGGCGGATGCGGCGACGGTCGAGGTGGGGACGACCGTGGGCACGGCCGGGCCGGAGGCGGCCGCGGCAGGGGAGGGGCTCACGGCGCGACGGTCCGCTGGGGCGCCGTCGGGTCCTGCGTCGGGCTGACCCGCGGGGCGACGACCGTGCCGAGCAGTTGGGCCAGGATCGCGTCCGCGTCGATGCCCTGGGCCAGCGCCTCGTAGGACAGCACCAGCCGGTGGCGCAGCACGTCGGGGGCGACGTCGAAGATGTCCTGGGGCAGCACCCACGAGCGGCGCCGCATCAGCGCCAGCGCCCGGCCCGCCGCCACGAGGCCCAGCGACGCCCGGGGCGAGGCGCCGTGGTCGATCAGCGGCGCGAGGTCGGCGCGGCCGCAGCGGGCCGGGTCGCGCGTGGCCAGCACCAGGTTCACCGCGTACTCCATCACCGACACGTCGACGTAGGTGCCCTCCGCCGCCGCCCGCTGCAGGCGGACCAGGTCGGCCAGCGACAGCACCTGCTCGGGCGTCGGGGGCGTGACGCCCATGCGCCGCACGATCTCCAGCTCCTCCGACGCCGAGGGCAGACCGACCAGCAGCTTCATGAGGAACCGGTCGCGCTGGGCGTCGGGCAGCGGGTACACGCCCTCCGACTCGATCGGGTTCTGCGTGGCGACCACCAGGAACGGCGCCGGCACCGGATGGGTGGTGCCGCCGATCGTGACCTGCCGCTCGGCCATCACCTCGAGCAGCGCCGACTGCACCTTCGCCGGGGCCCGGTTGATCTCGTCGGCCAGCAGCAGGTTCACGAACACCGGGCCCAGCTCGACGCCGAAGCTCTCGCTGGACGGCTTGTAGATCCGGGTGCCGGTGATGTCGGCCGGCATCAGGTCGGGGGTGAACTGCACCCGGCCGAAGCTGCCGCCCACCACGGTGGCCAGCGTCGACACCAGGGTGGTCTTGGCGATGCCGGGCACGCCCTCGAGCAGCACGTGGCCGCGGGACAGGAGCGCGACGACGAGCCGCTCGACGACGCGGTCCTGCCCGACGATCACCTTGCGGATCTCGAACAGGGCCCGCTCGACCAGCGACGCGTCGTCGGTCGGCGGG